>JAKQFZ010001241.1 GCA_029558215.1 Candidatus Omnitrophota bacterium | reverse complement strand
GATCCAAGGGTCGCCTTCCTGACCCCGGAAGAATTCCCACGTTGTGTAGCGATTGTGGTAGGTGCATCCCCCATCTTCCCAGTAATGATAGTGATCGCTCGAAAGATGAGTGTACACCCCATTACCCTTGAGGATTTCCGGCATTGAATCGTCAAAAGGCTCAATGGGTCCCCATCCCCGATGCAGAAAGTTGGGACGGCCGGTATGAAGCTCCCGACGAGCCGGCATACACGGCAGCGAGCACGTGTAACTCGTATCGAAGACAACGGTCTTCTCGGCAAGCCTCTGGAAATTGGGTGCGTGAACCCAGTCACAACCGTAGGGGGGAAGCATTCGACGGTTGAGCGAGTCGAACATGACCATGATAGCCTTCATCGGCAAACTCTCCTCATCGCGTCAAGATGGAACGCCTAAGGGCCTACAAAAAAGACGTCACCCGTGCTGACAACACCGTTGGTCGGATCATAGACCCAAGGGCTCTTGTTCACCTTCTCTGCTGTTATCGTATCCATCTCTCCAATTACTGTCTCCAGATCGGGACCTGGCTTCATATCGGGACCCACACTGCGCAAGATGAAATGGTCTGTTCCATCGCTCACGTAGCCATAGGTATCCAGCCCCCCCTGCATCGCCAGAAATGCGTCTTTAGGAACTGAAGACATATAAGCGATCGGGGTAGTGATTTGGTGAATGTTAAGAGGAAACTCATTGTAGTCAACCAGATAGGCGTGAAGTGCCGTCTGAAGCGTCTTGAGATCGCTCTTCGCTTCCTCAAGAACTGCGAGAGCCTCGTCATCACTGCCCCACGCTGGTTGGTACTCATCGGCAATCTCCTGCTGCGGAGCCTGCTTCTGAGGCAATGGCATTCCGGATGCTGAAGCCTTGAGAAGTAAAACTACTTCCTTCTGTTTGGTTTTCTCCGCCAAGTCGAGAGCGGTCTGTCCCCACTTGTTCTTTAGCTCAAGTTGCGCACCTGCCTCAACAAGCATTCTCACCGTATCAACATTCCCTCTCTCCGCAGCCAGATGGACAGGGGTATTGCCATTCCCATCAATGGCATTGACCTGAGCCTCTTTCGACAGAAGAAGATCCACGAGTTCCTTCTGGTCGTTTTCAGCAGCCCACATCAAAGCGGTTCGCCCTGAGTTGCTTCTAGCTTCAACATCCGCCCCCTGCCTAATAAGATAGGATGCCACATCCGCATGCCCCATCTGAAGTGCTGACATCAGGGGTGTGTAGCCGTTCTCCTTGTCACGAGCGTCCAAATCCGCTCTTTTCACGATTAGCAGTTCCACAAAACCCTGATTCCCTCTCTCTGCGGCAATATGCAGAAGAGTTCTGCCTTTGGAGTCCAGTGTGGCGACCGCAGAAGAACTGGCATCCAGGATCTCGGAGAGGGGCTCTGAAGATCCGGCATAGGCAAACTCCTGTATCGTAACAGGTGCTCCACAACGTGACAGGTAGGTCACGATTTCACCGTTTCCCGCCTCAACGGCTTCCTGGTGAGGCATGCGGCGATGCTTGTTCTGAACTCGAACATCCGCGCCCTTCTGCACAAGCAGTTCGACAGCACTCATCTGTCCCGCGGCAGAGGCCAGATGCAGTGGAGTGTTTCCGTCTGGGTCTTGCTGATTGACGTCTGCTCCCCTTGAAAGCAAAGACTCAACGGATTCCTTACTCCCTCTTGCCGCGGCAAGATGCAGCTCGTTTGATGGCGCATCTCCACTTTGATCGCTCGGTTGAGTCACTTCTCGGCTGACCGAATCACGACTGCGCTCAGTTGTCGCAGGTTCCTTCTTCCCGCATCCAAGCAATCCACAAAGCACCAACACTGAAAATAACAAGGAAAGATATCGCATTGCCCTGCCTCCTTCTGCAAAACAGCACACTCTACCGGTTGTGCCCTTGGGGACAGTTTGCCTCCTTTGGCAGCACAACATTCAGTAGTTTTGAGGATAGACCTCAGCGAGAAGCCGATCAAGCAATTTTGGCTGCTCGGCAGGAATGCTGCCTACAACCAATTAAGCAAGTTGGCTTTAGAGCCAGTTCAGGTCTTTGCCCACAATTTTCTCGGATATCTCATCAACCCCGACTCGTGAATCGCGCCATGGGGACATATTTCATGACAGCAGTAACAGGTGATACAACCCTTCCCAAACTCCGGATACGGGTTCATCTTGATTGCTTCAACGGGGCATTGTTTTGCGCAGAGTCCGCATTTGATGCATTTGTCGTGATCCGCTTCCAGCTTCGTTCCCCAACGAATCAGACTTCCAAGAGTACTGAAGAAACGATGTCCGACAGCGGATTTGAACGTGGAAGGCATGGCAAAGTTCTGAACGGGTTTCCATGACCCTTCAATCTTCAGGGCTTCAACGGTTTTCGAGAGAAGCCCCCTCTCCTTAGCGATGTGCAGTTGATGGAGCCGTTCAGGAGGCACGCCGATCAACCCTGCCGTGAACAGGTCCACCAGCACGGCGTCACGCCCCGCGTAGAGTTTCCCGATTTCCCTTGGATCCCCGGCAGAGGGGCCGCTGCCCTGCATCGCGACAACTGCATCCACGATGGTCAAATCCGGTGGCCGAATGGAAAAGACATCTACGATAGTTTCACAGAAGTCTCGACCTGCATGGCTCAGGGAGTGGAGCTTCGTCTTCTCTCCTCCAACCAGGTAACCAAAGGTATTTTTGATACCACAAGTGATCTGTGTCAACATGTGGGTCTTGAGTTTTGGAAGCGAGACGATCAGATCGCTCTCCAGCACCGCTGTCGAAACCAGAACTGAGTCGTTTCTCCTGTTCTTGAGAGTGACTTGCGTGGATCGCTTGGCTATGTTCTGGTAGCAGTCTTCAACGGCATCATGGATACCGGTAAATCGAGCAATCCGCTCGTTGTCCCCGTACCCGCGAAGACCCGGATTGTCGCCAACCGTCACACAAGCCCCCCGCCTCTTGAGACACTGCACCACGGATCGAACCAATGATGGGTGCGTCGTCACCGCCTTGTCGGGTGTAAAGAGGCCAAGCAGATTCGGCTTCACAAGGACCTTCCGATCCTTCACCTCAAGAGGAAAGCATTCGAAAATGCGCTCTATCTGCTCCTCGCCAATATCATATTGCGAATCCTGAACATGCACATCAGGTTCGGAGACATTCTGCACTCGTATTGTCACGCAAAACTCCTTGACCAGTGATTTGTTGAGGGCAGATGCTAGAGCCTCCGTGCCCACGGTGTCAACCGTCAGATGAATTCGGAGGATTTTGGCTACGCCTTAAGTGGAGAATCTGATAGAGTTTTGTGATAGGATTCTTGATATGTCTGTACAGCAACTGCTTGGACTTAAAGCAGTTCATGATGGAGGAGCAAGATGAGAAAATCGCTGTCGGTTGGGATCGTATTGGTCGGACTTTTTGTGTTTCTGGGTCAGACTGTGGCTCAAGAGAAGCCGTCCATCACGATTGGGGTGATGCCAAAACTCGTTGGCATAGACTATTTTAATGCTGCCGAAAAGGGTGCCCGTGAAGCCGCAGCCGAATTGGGCGTGAACATTGTCTACGAAGGTCCAATCTCCAATGACGTCACCAAGCAGGCAGAGATGCTCGACACCTGGATCATGAGAAAGATGGATGTCATTGCGGTCGCACCCAATGATCCCAACGCTCTTGCCCCAACATTGAAGAAGGCGCTCAAGAGAGGTATCCGCGTTTTGACATGGGACGCAGACTCCGACCACAAGAGCAGGGACTATTTCGTCAATCAGGCAACCTACGAATCCATCGGTCATGGTCTGGTGGATGTCATGGCAGAGCAAATAGGTGGTAAGGGAGAGACCGCAATTGTTACTGGCTCCCTTACTGCCGCCAACCAGAATATCTGGATGGAACACATGAGAAAGCGCATCGAAGACAAATACCCTGAGATGAAGATCGTAACGGTAAAGCCTTCTGAAGAGGATCAGCAACTTGCCGTTCAGGTGACTCAAGATCTCTTCAAAGCATATCCGAATCTCAAAGGTGTCTTCGGGATTACTTCGGTCGCTCTGCCGGGAGCAGCATTGGCAGCACGACAGTCAGACATGACCGGCAAGATTGTCATCACCGGTCTCTCGACACCGAACGTCATGAAGCAATTTGTGGACGACGGAACCGTCAAGACTTTTCTTCTGTGGAGTCCCGTAGATCTGGGCTATCTGACGGTTCATGCAGCCAAGCTTCTCAAGGAGAAGGGCACGCTGCCCTCAGAGTTTGAGGCGGGGCGTCTCGGCAAAATTCAGGTCAAAGGAAACGAAGTGCTTCTCGGTCCACCAACTCGTTTCACTGCCGCAAACATCGCCAACTTCAACTTCTAGGCAGTTGCCTGCTGAGCATGCCACGTCTTGGCAACGCGCAGTCCTGGAAGAAGCGCGTCATCTACCAAGCAAGCACCTAAGAATCTTGGCATGGCCTGTGCGTCTGCAGGTGTCAACCTGCTCAGAAGTCTACCCGAAGAGATACAATCTCATGCGGCTTGACCGGAACCATCACTTTCTTACCGGACAGCGTCGCATCGGGCACTCCATCCAAGGGCTCTTCCAGGAGATTCACCCGTGTCACACACTTCACGGCTCGGTTGAATCTGAGAAGTGCACGGGATTTTCTCCCCTGCGACTCATAGAATCGCACAACAAGCGAAGCGCCGTCTTCCGCTCTCTTGATCGCTGACAGCAAGAGGTTGCCGGGATTGAGTGTCAGGAAACTCGTTCCTGAGGCAAGGTCGCCCTGCTCCGACGGAGTCGCTTCGATCGCGAGCAGAGGGAAGTTGAAGGAAGTCCCCTCAAGATCAACGGCTGCCTCATCCCAACTCCCGGCATGTGGAAATAGACTATACCGAATATGATGCGGACCCTGATCAGGGTACAGATCGGGATCGTAGGATGACCGCAATAGCGTCATCTCAAGAGTCTTCCCTTCACAGCGATGACCATACTTGCTGTTGTTCAAAAGTGCCGCTCCACCATTGGGGCCAGAAAGGTCTGTCCATTTCTGCGCGGGCACTTCCTGGCCTGTCGTGGGTCTTTCGACTGTGGCAAATGGAGTATCGCAACTGAATCTTCCATTGGTGACGTTCAGTGGGAAGGCAACTCTGAGCATGGGAACACCAACCTCATGATTGCCCAATTGGAACCATCGGACGTCCAGTTCAAAATCCACTCGTGGCAAATCTTTGTAAACGATGATGCGTTGTGTGAACGTTGAGCGATCCCATTTGCGTTCAACCTGGACTACGGCACGAACCGGACCCTGCTCAACCACTTGAACCGATTCTGCCTTGTCGAGATCCTCAACAGAGTTGACTGGACCGATCACCCAGCCAGTCATTCCGTGAGGGGCTTCCATACAAAGCCTCAGGACGTTTGCTCGAGTGTTCTTTCCAAGAACATCCCTCCGTTGCCTTTTGTCATAGATGCGCAGAAGGTGTCCTGTCTTTGAATCCACAACAACCTTGAGCAAGGGTGTCTCGATGGTCGTATCTTTGACAAAGATTCCATCAGTTCCTGCACTACCCGACTCTTCCGGAGTCACATAGTACGTGCGTAAACCACAACCGGGAACAGACTCGGCTACGAACTGCACCTTGAGCCGATAACCGTTTGGAAATAGTTTCCCGTCTACGATTTGAGCTGGCACAGCGCGTCCCGATTCGTCCTCGACTTTAACAGTCGCATAGGGACCTTGTCCAATATCAACCGGAGTAACAGGACGCTTGATGAAGTGACCCCAATGTCGAAGCTGAGCCGTCGGTGGTGGCAAATAGGAGAAGACTTCCGCTTCAACCACATCGGTTCTCGGCGCACCTAAGGAGTTGAAAACCACCAAAGGCTGGCCGTTGTTGCGTTTCTTGGAAACCCGACTGGCAAGCTGCCTCAGTCCACAAAAACACACTTCCTCCGCGATGGCAATCGCGGCGTCATAGAGGGCAATAGATTCCCGATTCGCTTCGTGCGTCGCCGAACCGCAAAGAATGTCGTGAAACTGGTTGAATGTCAGTTTGTGCCAGGCGTCCCTCAACTGCTCTTGTGGAAACGGATATCCGTCAAGTCCCATCAGAGCCACAAGCATATCGGTCGCATAGAGCAGGTTCTCACAGCGCCGGTTCCCCTCTTTGATCCGCGCAATGGATGTATAGCACCCCTCGAAAATGTATTGGAGCTCACCCTGGTACGTTGGGTAGTCCTTTGCCTGAGATTCCTTTGACTTGAAGAATTCCTCGGCAGTTCCAAAACGTATCTCTGGAAATCCAGGCATATCCTGCAATGCGATGGCCCGCGTGATGTCCTGACGACTTGGGCCTCCGCCATGGTCGCCAACTCCGTAGACCCAGATCATGCTCTTGTGTTCGGGATCATATTCGGCCGGTGCTTCCCTCAGACGGTTGTCCACTTCCCCGTTGTAGGTCGGAGTAGAGTAATTGATGAGCCTGCTTCCGTCGGGACCAACCCAGTTGGAACAGCCAATCTTCGGTTGACAACGATGTCCATAGAAGTACTTCAGACCGGCAAGCCCCAGGATCTGTGGGAGTTGTGCGGCATGGCCGAAGTTGTCTGGACACCAAGACACTCGGGCAATTCGTCCAAACTTCTCCCTGAAATAACGCTGTCCCAGAAGAAGCGACCGTGCCAACGCTTCTCCGGAACTCAGATTCGTATCCCCTTCATCAACTGTTCCTCCCAGAATCTCCCAACGTCCTTCCCGAACCCTTTCCTGAATCTTTCGAAACATTGCCGGGTCAATTCGCTCGATGTACTGATAGGTTGAAGCCTGGCTTTGGGAGTACTTGAAGTCCGGGAATTCCTCCATGAAGGCCAAAACTTGTCGAAATGTGTCATGACAGCATTGCAGCGTCTCCCACGATGTCCAGAGCCAGTTCATATCAATATGGCCATGTCCGATCAGAGTCACCCGCTGATCACAGCGATCGGTCTCCTTTGCCGCAAGGTGCTCATAAAGATCTCTGAGAGCCGTCGCCGCCGATTCAAAGTCCTTACGACCCAGCGCCTGAAGACCCTTCTCAGAAATAGATGTGCAGTCGGAAATGTCGGCCTGGAGCACACAGCACAGATACCGCACTTTGTGCTGAATCTCCACAAGACCCTCATCCCCAAATGAAATCCTCCCCATGGCTTTTGGTACTCCAGCAGGGATGACCAGATCAATCTGAATCCTACCCGTCCTGGATTGTTGTGGCGTGATCTTCTGAGTAGGCATCTTTGGCCAGGGAATCTCCCTCGGGAGATGTTCGCCGTTGGAATATGTTTCAACCAGACCCGGCACCCCTCGGAACACTTGAGGAATGAAGACTTGTGCTCCTGAAGAAACAGGTATCTCAAAACCAGTCATCAGTTCGAGAAACAGTTTTGTGCTCAGCGTCTCGCTCACATTCAAGGCAAGACTGCCTTCTCCAAGAGATGACGCTGTCTTCAGGATAACTCCTGAGCCACTGGCCAGTTTGTCAAGAAAACTTTCACCGTCCACATCAAGCGTAAGCGTCTGACTGACAAATGGCTCCAGCAAACCGACTGCTCCCTGACTCAGAACCCGTCCTGCTGCATCGGCAAGAGTCGCCTTCACACGTCGCACTGACTGATCGCGATCATTGAACAACGGAAGCCCACATCGGAAGATCATACCATCGCGGTCTACCATCACTTTGGCAGAGGGAACTCCACCAGAAAGAACAATCCCACTTCTTCGTCCCTTCAAACTCGGCAGCAGTTTCCCTGCGGGACGTCGAGCTGACACGAGAACCCCAGGCCTTGGACTGCGTTCTGTCGCTCCAGCGACGGCAACATGAAATCGCCAAGCTGCATCTGCCTGAGATATCTTGCACAGAAGCCGGTTCCAGCCTTCGTTCAGCGTCACGCTTACCGTATCCTGAAACTTCTCAAAAACGCGCTGGCAGTCGTTCTGATAAACCTTCTCTGTGTTGAGCCAGACAGCGATCCCATCGTCACTACCCATCAACAGTCTTACGGTCTGCTTCTTCGGAGAACGAACATAAGTCAGGGCATAGGCAAAGCACCACTGTCTCTGCTGAAAGGCGATTGAAGGATCCAATAGATCAACATCCTCAGCCTTCCAGACAGTCCAGCTTCGACCATCAAATGTTTCACCTGTGGAAGGCGCAAAAACGGCCTCACATGGATAGCCGTTCTCAAGCCATCTCCCCTTCTGTCGCTCCACCATCGGAAACGAACCTAAAAGCAACCATTCATTCACGGAAACATATTTCGAAGTAGCCATAGAAGAGAACAACCTTTACCTTTCTCTCAGACCTTGCTGACATGCAAACAGCGGGTGTTATAGCGGATTATACGTTTCGCTTCAAGTAATGGTGCATTTTGTTGCTTCAGACACAATACCTTGTTCCAACAAAACGCTTTGTGTCCTCTTCGGTTTGTGGGATACTTGGAATATGATGTCCTATTTCTCAAACAGAGTCAGACAAGTTCTTCTGTTGACGGTGCTCGTATTGTGCTTCTCTGGCTGCGCCACCGTGCGTCAGAAGCAGATGACACTCACCGCCTATTGTGGCTGCGCAAAGTGCTGTGAATGGGAGCGTGGGCGCTGGCTTTATCTCAAACTGAACTTCTGGAATCGTTATGTCTCCAAGGGAGCTCGGAAGGGACGACCGTACCGAGGCTTGACCGCATCGGGAACGAAGCCAAGAGAGCCTGCATTCGGCATCATTTCATTGGACACGGGTTTACATCCCTGGAGACTCCCCGCACGACTCATTCTGCCTCCCTGGCATCTATTCTCGCATCCTGGGACTCTGGCCGCTGATACAGACTACTATCCATTTGGAACTGAAATGCTCGTGCCGGGCTATGGATGGGGAGTAGTGGAAGACCGGGGAGGCGCGATAAAAGGTCCCGAACGTGTTGACCTCTACTTCCGTTCTCACCGCCGTGCGCTCAAGTGGGGCAGCAAACGCCTCGGAGTACAAGTCGTCAATCGCTAGAATCCGAAACTTACTCCTGGTCGAGAGTGGCTGGCAGGAGGATAGTGAAGAATGTTCCCTGATCCACAATGCTTTCTACACTGATTGTCCCCCCCATCTCTTCAATGATCTCGCGGGTAATGTAAAGACCCAACCCCGTAGACTGCTGGGACTTTCCGTACGTATAGAATGGCTCGAAGACGTGACCAATCACGTCCTGAGGAATCCCTTTGCCCGTGTCGGAAATTCGGGCTCGCGCAAAGAGTCCTTTCGGATCCTGGTACCTCTCGCAATCAATCGTCAAGTCTCCCTTCCCCTTCATTGCCTCCAAAGAATTCAGGATAAGGTTTGAAAACACTTGAACCAACCGATGTTTGACTCCAAGAATAAATGGGGTGTCGGTTGACACGCGAACTGATGCGTTCACATTCCCCATCTCATAGCGGACCAGCCGCAATGACTGTTCAATGACATCCTGAAGATCAATGAACTCGTCCCGAAGCGACTCTCGAGAAAGAAATCCTTCGATGTTGAGATCGCGTACCATCTCGAAAAACAATTCCACCTGTCGCCTGATGGACGCCTTTGATTCGCTCTCCGGCAGCGAAGAAACCTCATCTCTGATGTTCAGGAGTGGCTTTTTCAGATCGTGCAGAACGTTTGCGGTGAGTTGTCCTACAAGTGCCAGTTTCTCCAGGTCAGCAAGCTGCCTCTTCTTTTGCTCCAGCTGCGAAGTGATGCTCTCAATACTCTTCTCCTGAAAACTGAAGCGCATTGACGCAGCCACAGCACCGATGAGTATGAGTGCAAAAAGTGTCCAGAATAGTGTGTCAAAGAAGGTCAGATGTCTCCGATCAAGATGAACGTAGAGATAACCACAGACTCGTTCTCCCTGAGAGATGGGCAGTCGGGTTGCCTTTTCAGCTTGCGTTGTGAAGTAGTTCGGATTGGTCAGCATAAGGTGAAAAGGATGAACCACCCGTTCTCTGCCATTGCGGTCTACCTGGGTCACCACCAAACGCTCTACAGGACTTGTCTCCAGAATGTTGCGTTCAAAATTCTCCCAAACGGCAAATCCTGCGGGCAGTTCATCTGAAGCTCCCAACCATGTCGGATCCGCTGAGACCAGAACTGCTTGCGGAACATTCTCGAAATTGGAGAGGTAGACACTTCGAAAAAGCACAAGCGCGACAAATCCAATCAGAACAAAGGCAAGAACCTGGAAACGGAATCCCAGAATGCCTCTGCGCTCTTGGCCACTCCTTCGAAACACGTCTTACTCCCTGACTTGTCCCACTGCCTGAAGATATTCGCGCACGGTGACATAGTACTCACGCTTGGCAGGCACGAAGGTTCCACTTCCCCTTTGTCGAGCCAGTACCTCCCGCAGATGAGCATCAAGAACCGGATCATCCTCAACAAGGCTCCGTTTGAACAGAATGACACTTCCCAAAACAGGCCCCAGCCTTTGTATCTCGGGGAACCTGTCCAGTGAGATTCCAGACAAACCTGATTCAGAGAAAACAGATTCTGCTGCTGCTTCGGGGACAAAGGCCGCCTCCACCCAACCTGCAACAAGCATCTTGAAAGCCTCTTCAGGGCTGCCACAGTAATGCACGTCAAGATCACGCACTGGATTGAACCCGGAACTTGCCAGATATCCCAGCTGCGAGAGTCCCCCAGTCAACGCCAAAGGATGGACTGCTGCAACGGTGCGTCCTTTCAGAGAATTTATGTTTGAGATACCAAGTTCTCGACGAGAGAGAACGCTGGCATAGGGACCCCTGCCAGATAGATGAATCCGCTGAAGCACCGGCTCGTAACCTGTACGGTTCTGAGAGGCCGAATCGGGAGAGGACTCAGGCTCAAAGAAGATGAAGCCGGGGTCGGACTCAATAACATCATGGCGCTCCTGTCTCAGAGCCTGTTCCAGGTCCGCGTACTTCCGAAGAATCTCGACTTGAACGGAACCGTACACAGTACGGTCAATGAAGGGCTGGATATCACGAATCAGAAGGGTCTTCATGCTCTCCAGATCAGTACTGAACAAGGATTCAGATACAAGATGAGACGGTTCGCTCCAGAGGGCAATACGCAATGGCTCTTTAGTGAGCGACGTCTCTTGGGCGGAGGCAAAGAAAAGGCAGCAGGAAAGTGAGATACCCGCCATCATGCAATGAAAAACAACCCTTTGACTGCTTGAAGTCATAGAGGCAATGGTATACCCGATCTGTACATGATTTCAACACAGACAGTACGTATACGAGGACTTTCATCACTGCACGTCAGCAATTCTTCAGAAGTCGGATGTATTCCCGTGCCACCACAAGATCCTCCAAAGCTTCCTCAGACGTACACAGGGGAGCCATTTCGCCCTTGATCGCTTTGACGAAGTTGATGGCCTGCTGTTTCATGGCATGAGTCCAAGGCAACTGAGGAATGCGAGTCTCAGGAGCAACCCCAGCACCAGGATCCCGGAACAACTTGACCGAACCAGGTCGGTTGAACGCCAGCGGCGCGGGCAACGACAGTTCGACAGTTCCCCTCTCAAAGGCCACAAGAGCCGACTCCTGCCAGTCAACGGATGTCTGGTAAGGACTCATCTCGATGACGCCTGCTACTCCAGAGTCACTCTGAACGGCAAGGACAACGCCTGATGGGTCAGCGTAGGTGACCCGATAGTTTTCGCCCAGGAGGTGACGCAGCAAATTGACCTGATGAATGTAATAGTTCACAAAGGCAATATACTGCTCAAAAGTCTTCCCATCCATGTCTTCCGCAGGCGGATCGCACTCCAATGGGGGCAACTGTACACTACTGCCAATCATGCCCCAGAAGCCACTCTGAACCCAATCACCCGCTGGCATCAGAATCCGAACGTAACGTAAGACTCCGAGTTCCTTTGTCTTCTTCAGCCTCTCGATCTCAGTCTTCGCGAACATGGTGGCTGGGTCACTTCGTTTGTGATAGCCGACCATGTGCCACGTTTTGGCTTTCTGAGCGGCCTCGATAATCCTCTTGCCGACTTCTATTGACGCAGCCAGAGGTTTCTCTGTAAAGACAGGAACACCTGCCTTGAACAGGGGAGCAACAACGGCACCATGGCGATGAAAAGGCTGTGAAGCGACGATTCCGTCAAGTTTCTCGTTTGCAATGAGTTCTTCTGCATCCGGATAAACCTTCTGGATCCCATAACGCTCGGCCACTGCCTTTGCCATATCCTGTCGGAGTTCAGCGATGGCAACGACTTCACATTCCGGAACCTCAACATAGTTTCTGAGATGTGCCACCTGTCCCATTCCACCAACGCCAACAAAACCAATTTTGACTCTATCCATCTGTCGGTTCCTCCATAGCCCACCTCAAAGCGGGTTCTCTCTTCCTAAGCCTTCATGCCTACGGTCTCTGGGCCAAGATTCCGGAAAATGTAGAGACCTTCCTTGCCTGGTGCAACAATATCGAGACGACCATTGCCATCCAGATCCGCAACGCTGAAGTAGATGCCTGTCCCAGAAGCGTGCGGAGCTTTTCCGAAATCAACAACCTGTTTCGTGAACGACTCTCCATTCCACTTGAATATGTAGACTCCAACGACTTCAGTTTCGCCCGCTTCGTGTCCACAATGAGCTTTGTATCGGTTGCCAGTGACCAACTCACACTCGCCGTCACCATCAATATCCACCCATTGCATGTCATGATACTGGGAGAAGAAGGGATCCATGGGATGCTTCGTCCAAACCCGCTTCCCTGAATTATCAATCGCTTGGCTGTAGTAGTTCAAACCGTAACCATGCGCATGCCCGACGATCAACTCGGGTATCCCATCACCGTTTACATCTGCAACAATGATCGGAACGCTTGCGCTGCCCAGTTGAAATTCCTCGTGAACGATCCATGGTTCGTCCAATGGCCTCTTCGGAGCCTCCCACCATCCGTTTGGTGTGATCAGCGCCATCGTTCCCTTACCGGTTATATCACCAAAACCAAGACCATGCCCGACCGGCTTCTCGGAAACAACCACCTTTCGGAACTCACCGGTTCCCTTTCCAGCCGAATCTCTGATAAGCTTGTAGAACACGAGGGGATGCGCGGGATTGTTGGGAACGATCTCCAACTCACCGTCTCCGTCCACGTCCCATGCACGCGTCGTCTCAACATGCCCACACTGATCAATGACATGAGTCTGCCATTCGACGGACTTGCCCTTCGGATTCTCACGCCAGTAGAGAATGCCACGACTCCACCCACCAGTGATGACATCCAAATATCCGTCACCGTTCACATCCATGGGGATAGTCGAGAAATCGTCATAATACTCTCCGTCCGGATTGACATCGCAGAGTTTGTGTTTCTTCCAGTCGGGCCCTTCATACCAGAAGCCGCCACACACAATGTCGAGGATGCCATCGTTGTTCACGTCGAAGACACCCGCAGATTCAAACGGGACTTCGTCCAGTTTGATCTTCTCCCATTCGATTCTTCTGCTCATGGTTCGTCACCCTTCTTCAGTAGATTTCGGAAATTTCGTGAGAGTCTACACCAAGCGAGCGCCTCCAGCAAAGAATTCTCTTGCGTTCTCCTGATGACATTCAGTCAAGAAGGAACTTGTCATTTGCCGAGCAAAACTCCGATGGAGTGGGCATAGCCCACCCGCCCGCAGGTGCTAACCTGTTGTCGAGATGTCTGCGTCATGCTATTGTCCTTAGTAGACTGTTAATTTTGAATTTCAAGTTTTCTAAGGAGGTAGGTGGATGCTTGGACTTTCTAATCGTCTTTCTTTCCGTTCCGCTATGGCTCTGCTGCTGTGCTTTGGACTGGGCTGCTCCAGCCTTCAGAAGGAGAAACCGACTGAAACATTTCCCAAACCATACCCAGTGGACGGACGAAAGTTCTCCCCTGTTGACAAGTGGCTTGCCCGTGCCACACCTGTGCTGGACGACGCGTCGGAGAACCTGAATCCCTATGTTCTTCAGGTCATTGACGCGTATCCTTTGGATGGCAGTTATCCATATCGTTGTGAGCCACTGGAGTACGATGTCTACAATGGCGTGACACAGGATCTCTGGTACAGAGGAAGGGTCGTGGCCAAAGCCCATCCGAATAACACCCGATGCAGTTACTGTTGCGGGCTGACCTTCGAGATATTCGTTCGCGCCATGCAGCTTCGCAACATTCAGAAAGGGATTGATCCTGACGATTTTAACGGTATGTCATTCCATGATCTGTTTAACCTGTTGCAACTTTGGTATATCGAAGGTCCCAAGGACTCCCCCCAGGCAGGAATTGAGTTCTACGGTCTAGGACAACGAATCACCGACTGGGAACAAGCCAAACCAGGAGATTTCCTTGACTACAGTCGCACGCCATCCTCTGGCCATTCTGTGGTGTTCATCGAATGGGTTCGAGACACTGAGGGCAAGATAACTGGCTTCAAATACTTCTCCTCGCAAAAGAACGGTGTCGGCTTCAACACAGAGTTTTTCAGTGACACGGGTGGCAAGGTTCTTCGCAACTGGATGAGGCTCGCTCGGGTTGGAAGCATAAAGGACTACCGTCCTTTTGACAGGACAAAGATCCCTGACCGGAAGGCCTATCTTCCCTGAGCCCTTTCGGCATCGCAGTTGTGGGGCAGTGTGATTGCATTGCGTCATGGTCTGGTAGGAAGCCGAGTTCGTCAGAGGTGTTTTTTCTTGCAGGCAAGTGCCGCACAGGATTTGCGACAGTACCGGCGCTGACCCACTCAAGATGAGGTTCTGACATGAAGATCAACAGAAGAGAGTTTATCAAGGACACGGTGATCGTCAGTTCCACCGTTGGCCTTACTTCAGCATTCGGCTCTTCAGCGGATGCATCCTTTCTCGGCCTCGGTCGCAAAGACAACAGCCCGGGCAATCCGAAAAAGGCAAATTTTCGCTTCGTCCATATGGCAGACCAGCACGTCTTCGACAAGCGTCAGGGCACAGAAGGCTACAAAGTCTGCATTCAGTCGGTTCGTGCCCTTAGGCCCAAACCCAACTTCGTCCTCATGGGCGGCGATATGGTCTTTGACGGCTGCTACAACACCAAGGAAGACTATCTTCGCTGGCTCAAGCAGACGCGGGAGATCAGCGACCAACTCCATTGTCGCTGGTATCCTTGCATGGGCAATCACGATCCGTTTGGGTTAAGTCCCAGAAGAAAATGCGATCCGAACGATCCCGACATCGGAAAGCAGCTCATCATGACCGAGTTCCGTTGGCCAAGTCAAAAGAGCTATTACAGTTTTGACTATGAAGGTTGGCATTTCGCGGTTCTGGACACAACCTATCAGGTGGATACAGAGAGCGGTGCCAGCCAGGAAGCCAAGATTGGCTCAGAGCAAATGGAATGGCTCGGCAAGGATTTGGGACAGGCGGGCGATCGCCCCAAAATCGTTGTTATGCACGTCGCGGTCTTCTACATCAAACCACTCGCCGACGCCAACCCTGAAGCAAAGGCTATTGCAGCCGGTATGATGGTGTCGGACTGCAAGGATCTTCGGCTGCTCCTAGAGCGACATCAGGTCAAAGCGGTCCTGCAGGGACACTGCCATCACATCGAAGGCTGCCTTTACAACGGCGTGCACTATCTGACCTCAGCATCCGCCAGCGGCGCATGGTGGTCGGGAGACTGGGTTGGAGGTCTTCCAGGGTATACACTTTTCCACTGCAAGGGCACGCAGATGTCCTGGAAGCATCTCAGCTATCCATGGGAGCCGAGACTTGAGGATGCGGATACACTCGAACGCGAACGTCAGGCAACCTACGATGCTGAGAAGGTTGAGCAGGAACGCCAACTGACCAAGGAACGCGGACTTCTTTGAGCTCACTCCTCAGGGACTTCCTCGCCTCAACACTGCATATACCATTGCACCATTGCACCATTTGACAGTATCTCTTTGTGGTGCTAAAGATACCAACATAGGTATCACTGAGCATACGCACCTGCTCTGAATCACATTGTCCTGATCGCAGTGAAGCGTTGCCAACATTTCGCTCTGTTTGGAGGTGACCGTAGGCGCAATAATCATGAAGTTGCACGAATGAGGTTTCCGAGGGACTAAAAGAGTATTACTTGGTTCGGAGTCAAACATGGAGGGAATCATGCTAAAGTCTTTCTTCGTTCTTCTTGCGCTTCTGGTTGTCAGCTTTGCTCTTGACGGTCACACGGCTGGGACCGTTTTGAGAACAGACTTCTCAGAATGGACCCCAGGAACTATAGACGGTTCCTACGTTCTGCCTGCAGGATGGGTACTCCGTGCACCAGGCATGCAGATTACGACCCAAAACGCGGTCATCGGAACACATACACTCAAATCCCCTCATGGTTCTGGAGGGGCAATCCGTTTTGAGTGGTCTGCCATTGACCCGACAGATGATCATCCAGTTCGTTTCACCATCCACATGAGATTAGCATCTGGCAAAATCGAGAAGGGAGCAGCGCTCTATGACGCCACGATGGTCTCAGGTTCCATGGATCCTGCTATCTACTGGTACTGTAAGCCGAACGACCCTGCCCCCTATTGGTTTAGAATCCGTGACAGAGTCAACTCTGGCACACACGTGCCGCAGTCTTGTTACGGAGCGCAGTCACGTTATGAGATTCCAGACAAGTCCTCCATTGAGAACACCTGGGTGAAATGGACTCTGGTCTGTAGTGAATCACAGGCCGAACTGTACAGGGACGATGCTGTGGTTCCCCTTTTCACCTATGCCGGACCCGCTAATGGAACTGCAAATGATTTCGCGGGACTGGAACTGGGCGACGTTGAAACGGGTTGGCTCAACAGCGACTTTGGCGTGAATGGAGACATCTGGTTTGACCAGGTTGTCATCGAACATCATCCTTACGATGCCACTCCTACGCCAACCAACACAAGCACTCCGACACCGACTCCAAGCCCGACACGCATCCCCCAGTATATGGCTGCGCTTATGGATGACTGGGAGAGGTATGATGACCTCAACGACGCCGTAGCAGCGGGCTGGATCAACGCGGCTACGGGCAATCCTCAGGTCTCCGATTCAGGCGCACTCGGTGCACATCCTGGGGAATCAACCCCAACAAAGGTTCTTCATGCGGATCCA
>JAKQFZ010000121.1 GCA_029558215.1 Candidatus Omnitrophota bacterium | reverse complement strand
GGAAGCTTATCAAACGTTCCCGGAGGTAGTCCATAACCTTCAGAGCAAAAGTCTTGCCATTCTCTGTTCCTATGTTTTCGCCAATGTGGTTCAAGCAGGCTTCATTCATGCCGATAATTCCAATAGTGGAAAAATGGTTCTTCCAATACTGCTCGAATCTGGCAAAGATGGAATCCAGATAGAACTTGGTGTAGGGATAGAGTCCGCTCTGAGTATAAGTCTCCAGGACTTTGCGTTTGATCTCCAGACTGTTGCGGGCAAGATCCATCAGAATGCCCACTCGGTTCAGAAAATCATCCTCAGAACCGGCAGTCTGATACCCAATCCTCGGCATGTTCAACGTCACCACGCCGATGCTTCCTGTCAGTGGATTGGAGCCGAACAGTCCTCCCCCACGCTTGTGTAGTTCCCTGTTGTCCAGACGCAGCCGACAACACATGCTTCGAGCATCCGAAGGCTTCATATCGCTGTTGATGAAGTTCGCAAAATACGGCGTCCCGTACTTGGAAGTCAGACGCCACAAAAGTTCCAACTCCTCATCATCCCAGTTGAAATCCTTGCTAAGGTTGTATGTAGGAATCGGGAACGTGAAAATTCGACCCTTGGCATCTCCAGCCATCATGACCTCGCAGAAGGCGCGGTTGATCATGTTCATTTCCTGCTGGAACTCACCATATTTCTCAGGTTTGGGTTCTCCTCCAATGATGACATTCTGATCCGCCAGAGTTTCAGAAGGGACTAGATCCATCGTCAGGTTGGTGAACGGTGTCTGGAAACCAACTCGCGTGGGTATGTTCAGATTGAAGACAAACTCCTGGATCGCCTGTTTGACATCCGCATAGTTCAGTCCGTCATAACGCACAAAGGGAGCCAGAAGGGTGTCGAAATTGGCAAAAGCCTGCGCCCCTGCCGCCTCTCCCTGAAGCGTATAGAAGAAGTTGACAATCTGCCCAAGCGCCGTTCTCAGATGTTTCGAAGGCGAACTCTCGACCTTCCCCGCCACACCGCCAAATCCACGCAGCAGGAGATCCATCAAATCCCAACCGCAGCAATAGACGCTCAACTGCCCGGTATCGTGAATATGAAAATCCCCGGACATGTGTGCCTGTCGAATCTCCGCCGGGTAGATGCTGTTCATCCAGTAAATCGCGGTAATGCTGGTGGAAACGTAGTTGTTCAGCCCCTGGAGCGAGTAGTCCATGTTGCTGTTTTCGTTGACTCGCCAGTCCTGCCGCCCGAGATAGTCATCCACCATATTGACGGCATCCCGCAGCACCGCAGAAGCGTCTCGAAGCTTGGCTCTCTGGTCGCGATAGAGAATGTAAGACTTGGCCACGTCGGAATACCCATTCTCAATGAGCATCCGCTCGACCAGATCCTGAACCTCCTCCACCGTGGGAATTCGCTCTCCACGATAGACGACTTCCAAAATCGAAACAACTTGTCGAGAGGTCTTTTCGGCCTTCTCGCGATCGTTCCCACCTACGGCTTTGACCGCCTTGAACACGGCTTCCGTTATCTGTTCGGGCTGAAATGGGGCAAGCCGTCCGTCACGTTTCCTGATAAACCGGATTCTTGCAGTAGACATTACTCGCTATCTCCAACGATCTAGCATGTCATAGACATTCTCTTCACAGCCAAAGGCAAATTTGAAATCCACCACACTTTTCCGCCCCCTTACTTAGTCATCGAATCAAGGCGTTCCGCCTCTCGATTTCACAAGTCCGTAGAATAGAAACCTGAAGTATTTTGTCAAGAGAAAAATAACAAGATATTGTGCGTTCAATGGCTTATGATCGTATATATTGCGCTTTGTCAAGGGGTTAGAGCAATAAGTTTTTTGCGAATTTTTTATTGAAAACTCATAAAACGCTTTAGCCCTTTTTGAGCGCCAAATGGCTGTTTTGAACCTAACTTTTTGTGCTTTTAGGAGTTATGCATCTCGACAATATAGGGCAATGTGCGGAATTTCACGCCAAGATGCGATTGAACCTGTTCTGAAAGGACTTTTGCCGACTCCAGAAGACAACCGGAATGGTGCGGATACCGGAGACAATCCTGGAAAGGCGCTTGTAGAGCGTGTTCCAGCCAGCGTAGCGTTTCAGCGCTGAGGCGCATGGCGGACTCTCCCGCCAACACGCACGCCGCACAGCAGAAGTTCCCAGAAACGGGGAGAAAGAACCATTCCCCGCACTCTTCGGATATCTCCCTGGCACAGCGGCAGCAGGCTCCCACCTGCGGAGCAATTCCTGCGATGGCGGTCACTGAGGCGAAGAACGCCACTGCCAGAAGTTGCCTCTCCACGCCTTGAGCAAGCGCGACCTGCGCCTGGGCGAGGATCCTAAAAAGCTCAGATTCATCGTGCTCGGCAGTGGCCACGACGGAGATAACTTCCGCCAGAAAACTCCCACAGCTCAGCGTCTCATAGTCCGCTTCCAGCAGGGGGCTTCGTTCGATCAGCACCGCCTGACATAGGGTGAAAAGTTCTTGCGACTCGGAACGCCGAAAGAGTTGAACCTTGAGCGTGGAGAGCATTTCCAAAGCGGTGCCAAGTCGGGAAGTTGGGCTGAAGGCACGCCGAGCCACAGCCCGCACCAGTCCATGGTTGCGAGTCATGAGGACAGTGACCTTATCCTTCTCACGAGAACGAAGGCTGTTCAGGACAACCGCTTCATCGTTCAGGTAGGGCACCCGTCGCTTCTCCTTCCAAAAGGGGCAAAAAGATCTGAACCAAGGTACCCGACCGGCTCTCGATGTGGATATGTCCTTTGTGCCGTGTCACAATAGCCTTCACAAAACAGAGTCCCAGACCTTTTCCAGGCGAAGGTTCCTTGGTTGTAAAAAATGGTTCGAAGACTCGTTCGCGAATTTCGTCCGACATTCCTGAACCATTGTCTTGAACCGACAATACGGCATACGGGCCCGGCTGCACGCACAGGCAGCCTTCGTCAGGCGTCGCGTCCAAGTCTCGAACAGCCGTCGTGACAGAAATCGTTCCTCTGCCCGAAGTGGCATCGCTCGCGTTTGAAAGAATCTGAAAGAGCACACGCTCGAGATGTCTTCGATCCGCCATGACCCGACACGGACTTCCGGACAGAGCACACTTGAGCACCACATTCTTGCCGATGCTCCTTTGAAAGAGGTCGAGCCCTTCAGAAGTGAGCGCGTTGAGGTCAATCTCGGTCATCTCGGGACGATCGATCTGACGGAAATTGAGCAGATATCCAGCCAGCATTCCAGCCTGCTCGGCTGCCCGTCTGAGTTCGGTCGCACTATCTCGCTTCTCCGTCTCAGCAATACCCTCCAGTTCAAGCACTTGAGCGTGACTGATGACCGCTTGAACCAGATTATTGAAGTCGTGTGCCATTTGGGAAGCAACACGCCCCAAGACTTCAAAGCGCTTTGCCTCGTAAATCTCTTCCCGAAGTAAGCGTATGAGAGCGTCAGTTTCCATGCTGCCACCTCTGTGCTGATGACGTCTGAGATCTCAGATTCGAAACCCCGGTCCGTCATTCGCATCATATCAGATAATCAACTCTGAGATTGAGATCATCCTGTTCCAGTAGCCGAACCATCCAGGCCAAGCGTGGCGACGCAACAACCACAGAGACTCTCTCGTCGAAGAATTAAATCGCTGTTCAGCACCAGAGGCCAAGTTCAGACCAAAGAAACAGCCCGCCTTTCGCTCGAAAGACGGGCTGATGCTTTTGTCATTCTTCTGTCACCCGAATGCGACCTGGTAAAGGAACGCCCCGGGAGAATGGAGAACGTCCAATCAGAAACGGTTCCGACGGGCGCCACCACCGCCACCGCCACCGAAACGTCTGCCACCGCCACCGCCACCACCGCGACGGTCATCTTCACGAGGCTTGGCTTCGTTGACCTTCAGATTTCGTCCACCGAAATCCTTGCCATCCAGTTCCCGGATGCTGGCGTCTGCGGCTTCTGACTCCATCTCGACAAACGCAAACCCACGTGAACGACCGGTCTGTCTGTCAGAAACGACATTCACCGAGTCCACCTGACCGAACTGTTCAAACAACTCCCTCAATTCTGACTCGGTTGTGCTGAACGCCAGATTCCCTACATAGATCCTCTTCGACATAACTACTTTCTCCTGAAAAAAATGTGGCCTCAAATTTGAGGGCCTCTGCTGCCCTTCTCTCTAGAACAGAAGGCAGCAAAGGCCAGTTGCTCCAGAAATAGTTCACACAGGTTGAAATCACTATGTTTCAACGGTATTCAATATACACACTCCCCCGAGAGAGTCAAGAAAAATCTCGCCGATACAGATTTGCGGTGTCCCGACCGGGTGCTGTGACTTTGTGAACAAGACTTGAATCCTCTTGGATGACAGAGGTCACCGGGTGACATAAAGCTCACAAATCCTCCGAAAGTGATGCCCGTAGATGGCCATGGAGATCGCCAGAGGAAAGAGTCTCGGCCGTCGGATACCAGTCCAGAGCATGAGCCTCCAATAGTGGACGCGTTCCCTGCCGATTATACCCAGGCGCAACACGGATCGAAGAAAGACAATGAAGCGCGCCAAGGTAAGGGGTGCTTCAAACCGAGGAGGCTCGTAGTTCTTCAGGAAGGTCTTCACCCGACGGTAATACTGCTTGGGTGAGTAGATGTGTGCCAGCAGTTCCCTGTAACCTTCGTGCAGCGCGTCCAGACCCATGGTCGGCAGAATGTTGGTCGTCCCGTTGACGTTGTCTCCAGTCACCTCGCCCACAACACGGCCTTCCTGTTTCAGCCGTTCGTACAATCGGGTGCCCGGAATCGCCTGCAACAAACCCACCATGGCGGTGACGATGCCACTGCTTTGTATGAAATCAATCTGCCGTTGAAAGACTGCGGGGGTATCATTGTCGAAGCCGACGATAAAACCGCCCTGCACCTGAAGTCTCGCCCGTTGGATACGGCGCACGTCATCAAGGAGATTTCGGTTGCGATTCTGTTTCTTGCTGCATTCTGCGAGACTGACTTCGTCGGGTGTCTCAATGCCGATGAAGACTTGGTCAAAACCCGCATTCGACATCATGTTCATCAGCTCTTCATCGTCTGCCAGATTGATGGACGCTTCCGTATGGAAGGTTATACCCACCTTTCCTTTCTGCCACTGTATCAGCGCGGGCAGCAGTTCCTGTTTGAGGAAGCGCTTGTTGCCAATGAAATTATCATCCACAAAGAAAATGCTGTCGCGCCATCCCAACGAGTAAATCCTATCCAACTCGGCAAGGATCTGGCTGACGGTTTTGATTCGGCAACGATGCCCAAAAAGGGCTGTGACATTGCAGAAGTCGCAATGAAATGGGCAACCACGCGAAAACTGAAGGCTCATCGAAGCGTACTTGGAGAAGTCCAGCAGTTCCCACATCGGTGTGGGAGTCTGCCTGATGTCCGGGAATTCAGTCGTGGTGTAGACGCGCTTCGGACTTCCCTGCTCGAGATCTCTGAGGAACTCCGGCAACGTCAGTTCGGCTTCATTGAGTACGAAATGGGTGACTTCTGGAAACTGCTCATATTCACCGGTGAAAAGAGGCCCACCTGCCACAGTCTTGACGCCAACTTCTTGACACTGTCTGAGGATTCGACGAACCGCGTCCCGCTGCAGCACCATGCCGCTGATAAAGACGTAATCCGCCCAGGCAAGTTCCTCGCACTTCAACTTTGTCACGTTCAGATCGATGAGTCTCTTCGACCATTCCTGAGGTAGCAACGCTGCCACAGTCAGAAGACCCAAAGGGGGCGATGCGGCCTTCTTCTGCACGAATTTCAGTGCGTGCTTGAAGCTCCAAAACGTGTCCGGAAACTCCGGGTAAACCAACAGTATATTCATGAATAGGCATTCCTTCCATTCTGGCAAAGGCACTTTTGCTCTGAAGAGTTACCTTATGAGGAAGGTGTCCTTGACAGTGCTAATAACGCTTGGTGACTATAGCACGATGCCGGAAAAATGCAATCCAAAATGCCTCTTCGCCTAAAGAGAAAGATGTGCGACACGCCTTTGCCTCAAGTGGCCGGATCAGGATTCAACCCCTGGCGCGACGCTTCCTTGCCCAATAGGCTCCCAAAACCGCCGAAGGCACTTCGCTGCTCAGACACTTGCCATAATAGTCTATCTCCGGCATCAGTTGCGTCCCGTCCGGATCGTAAAGCCACCGGAGATGGTTCGGCGTCAGGTTTGCCAGAATCCGGTCTGTCAGTTTCTCTGCCTCTTCGGAAACCTCAGGGCAGTGCTCGGCAGCGATGCTCGAAGTGATGAGTGTTCTGGCCAGCGGATCCATCCAGCGAACCTGTGATATATAGGACGTAAAAGGATCGCCCCAGAGCCATTGATCCCTTGGAAGAATCTCCGTCTTGGGAAGAGGGCGCCATGTGTCGTGAACAAGGTCTACGGCAAACCAGTAATAGGACATGAGATCTTCTCGGACTCCATACTTCCACTCCTTCCACCACATGGCAAGAATGGATGGGAGTCGGCCGTCAAGAAGCGTGGGATCAATCGTGTGGATGGCCTCTGCTGAGGCAGCAACAAAGGCTGAATGCACTGTCGTTTCCCAACAAAGAAACTCCCCAGGCCGAAGCAAGTCCTTGGCCAGTTGGAATGTTGCACCATAGAAAACAACATCCGTCTGACCTGTCCGCTGCATCTGTTGCTGAACCTGACTTCTAAGACTCTCGATGCGTGTCGTCTTTGTCCAGGTTTCCCGCTGCATCAACTTCTCGACTTCCCGCAGGTAAATCCTGTTTCCTGAGAACTGATATGCCGCCGCATTGATCATCGCAAAGATGGCGTTGTATGAATCGGTTTCCCCTTTCATATCCCAATGCGTGCCGAAATAGGACAACACATAGTCCACGCTCATCCAATAATCTGCAAAATCAATGATCATTCTCTCGATGAGGGCTTTTTCTCGGCTCGAGGCGATTCGGTGAAATGCGAGAAGCCCGTATGTGGCGTAGAGATACTGATCGCCGCTGGTCTGCACGGAGGGTCGGAATCCATAGGGTTTGGGCATCCAGCCAGGCTTGCCTTGTTCGACTCCCATGCTGTGAATGAGCCGCAAGGAACAAAATGCGCGCCGCGCTTCCCGCAGGGCATCCCTGGATCGGGTCACCTGGTATCGAACCGATTGTGCATGAAGGTAGCTGCCGGAATTGGCAATTGAGTTCTCGCCGTGCAGATAGTCCCAAGGACCGTCCAGATGCAGGTCGCCCACTCTCCCATCGAAGTAAAACTTGCCCACAACATCATTGGGTTCGAACGGGCGAGGCGCATCCCCATCGTAATGCAGCATGGAATACATGATGCCCGACGGACTGAAGGCAACACGCTCATAGACCTGCTGGAGCGCCTGGATTTTGCTTTCCACGCTGTATTCCTCAGACATGCACAGTCTTTCAGGCGCACCAGTGGCAATGGCAGGATTCGAAGTTCGACAACCTGAAAGGAGAACCCCCGCCAGACCGGCTCCGCCTGCCAAAAGTGCAGATCGTCTTGAGAGTAATGGAGCTCCTTGTTCGAGCGGGCTTTTCTCCTTCTTCACGGATACCTCCGAAATGTTCTGTTAGGTCTGCAAATCGCAAGAGCAGGTGCACTATAGATCAGACCGGCAGCGCGTTCAACGAGTCGCAGGATGTATGTCGCAGGATGTGACTGACGCCACGAGGTGGAGACAGAACGGCTACTCTGACCGTCACGGATCTCGTTGGGAGAGATCATGAGCACAGCCGAAGAGACTTCGCTACGCTGCCGACTCATACCAGTCAGCGACACCCGAGACTGCCGGGATACCGAACGGACATTCGCTTCGCTTGAAATCCAACGTGAAAACGTGTATGGATTCACAATGAATTTCAGACAAAGACCTGCCTGCTGGCAGGCTGACTAAAGGAAAGGGGTTTTCCAGGTTGCCTGATACACCCGAAGCGATTCGACATCTTCGAGAGCAGATTGATCTGTTGGACGCCCAGATCGTGGCGTTGCTGAATCAAAGGGCGGAACTCGCCGTTCGCATCGGAGAGGAAAAGGCCAAGTCGGATCTTCCCGTTTTCGTGCCCTCCCGCGAGAGCGAGGTAATGCGGAAAGTGACCGCATGCAATATCGGACATTTCTCTCCCGAATCCCTGGAAATTGTCTATCGGGAAGTCATCTCCGGATGTCGCTGTCTTGAAGAGCGTCTTCGCGTTGCTTTTCTGGGGCCAGAGGGGACATTCACTCATCAGGCGGTCATCAAACAGTTTGGCAGGCAGGTGGACTTGCTACCCAAGCAAAGCGAGATGGAAGTCTTTGCGTCTGTGGAAAGAGGCTTTGCGGACTACGGAGTTGTTGCAGCCGAGAATTCACTGGAAGGTGTCGTTGCACGGGTGATGGATCTGTTCTTGGATTCACCACTGAAAGTCTGCGCGGAGATTTATCTGCCCATTCGGCATTGCCTTCTCTCACGCTCGACCAAGGAGGAGATCACCCGGATCTACTCCCATCCCCACGCCTTGGCGCAGTGCCGTGGTTGGCTCACGGCGAATCTCCCAAAGGCGGAGTTATTTGAAGTTGCCAGCACGGGACGCGGCGTCGAAATTGCCCGACAGGAAGACAAGTCCGCTGCGGTGGGCAGCCTTATGGCCGGCGAGCTTTTCAATTTGCCCGTTGTGGCGGAACACATCTCCGACAAGACTGAGAACACAACGCGCTTTTTCGTCATCGGCAAGAAGATTGCCGAACCCACCGGCAACGACAAGACTTCGCTGATCCTGTTTCTGTCCGACCGTGTGGGCGCGCTCTCCGACGCTCTGGAACCGTTCAAACGCGAGAAGATAAACCTCTCACGTATCGAGTCCAGACCCACCAAGCGCGCTGCCTGGGAGTATATGTTCTATCTGGATCTTCTGGGACATTCGGACGATGCGAAGGTTCGTCTGGTTTTTGATCAGTTGAAAAGAGATATCTTGATGTTGAAGATCATCGGATCTTATCCGATAGAACTCGTGCCAGAAGCCCGGTGTCGGCCGTTGCCGTCTCCGGGGGCAGAGACCACCTGAGGAGTTCGGACGAAAGAGTATGGGTTTTGGAACGGTCGGGATACTGGGCGTTGGCTTGTTGGGTGGCTCGCTGGGCATGGCGCTCAAGTCGGCTTATCTCGCAGAACGAATCATCGGAATCGGCAGGAACCAGCAGAGGCTCCAACTGGCTCTGGAGTGCGGGGCTGTGGATGAGGTTTCGCTGAATGTTTCTTGTGTTGCACCGGTTCTGGATCTGCTTGTCATCGCCACACCGGTAGACAGGATCGCTTCGTTTGTCCAGGAGTCAGCGGAGAAACTCAAACCCGGTGCCGTGATCACAGACGTTGGCAGTACCAAGGCCAAGGTCGTGGCGCAGTCCGAATCAAGTATTGGCAGAGATGATGTCTTCTTTGTCGGCTCTCATCCCATGGCAGGCGGGGAGAAGACAGGCGTACAGGCAGCCCGCAAAGATCTTTTCGAGGGAGCAACCTGTTTTGTGACTCCCTCTCCCAGCACAAATCCCGGAGCCAGGGATCAAGTCTGTCAACTGTGGCGTTCCGTTGGGGGGAACGTTCATCTGGTTTCACCTGAAGAACACGATGCTCTTGTGGCGGCCTCAAGTCACCTGCCCCATCTCATCGCCAGCGCGCTGTGTCTGTCTGCAGAGCGCAGCGCTGAGAATCATGCAATGCTATCCAAGGCGTTAGGTGCCGGATTCAAGGATACAACCCGAATCGCTGCCGGTTCCGAAGACCTGTGGCGGGACATCTGCATGCACAACCGAAACAACCTGCTTGACTGTTTCGAGCAGTTCAGTCTGATTCTCGAAGAGATACGGATCGCATTGGGAACCAATCAGGAGGAGAGGCTTGAGGCGCTGCTTCGCCGCGCACGGGAATTCCGTGAAAATCTCTAGACCCGCGTGCTTTACAGAGCCTCGCAATGCGTATGAAGAGACTTATCGTTCGCCCCTCGTCACAGCCGTTGAAAGGCACCATTGAAGTCCCAGGAGACAAGTCCATCTCCCATCGCTCACTGCTTCTGGGGGCATTGGCGGAAGGAACGACCGAGATCACCGGTCTTCTTGAAGGAGAGGATTGCCTCTGCACGCTGAAGGCAATCGAGGCACTGGGTGTGGCGGTGGACTCCGTTGGCAAAAGCCATTACCGAGTACATGGTGTGGGGCTCCAGGGACTTCAGGAACCTGATTCGGTATTGGACATGGGAAACTCGGGTACAGGCATTCGTCTGCTGGCAGGGGTACTTGCCGGTCAGCCTTTTCTG
>JAKQFZ010000097.1 GCA_029558215.1 Candidatus Omnitrophota bacterium | reverse complement strand
GTCGTGCAAGGCCTCATCGCGGATCAGTCCCCAGCGTTTCCCGTCTCGGGTCACCACGGGATTGATCAATAATCTGAACCTGAGCCGCTGGTTGGCGGAGAAGTCAAGATTGAACTCCTTTGTTTGTGCCTGAAGAGTTGTACCCTCCAACTCCGACCAATCCGGCTCTGTAGCGCTTTGGACAAGGATCGTCGCAAGGGCTCTTTCATTCCTGATGCTATGCTCGACCCGATACAACACGCAGGATTCCTGTCTGCTGGAAGCCCTGAAGCCTGCCATGACAAGTTGGTGTGTCCTGTAAATGTCCGCAAGGGTCTTCATGTTACCCCTGTCGAAGAGATCCAGTTTTATCTCAGACAGGTACATTTCAGTCCTCCTTCTTTGATGGGGCAGAATTCTGTAACGACAAAACGTCGGCGATGTTCTCTCGAGCCTATGGAAAAAGACACGGGGGTGTCCATTCTCGATTCCCTTTCAGGGTTCGTCGTCTCGATGACAAACCTCATTCGTTGCTTGTGGCTGTTCTCTTCATCATTAAGACGCCCTTTCACTTTAGCAAGGAGAGGGTAGCTCAGCAGGGCATCGCCAAGACGCATGTCATGTTTCAGCCCGTCGGGCAGATAGGGTGGTTTGGAAGGGATGTACGATTTTCTTCCCAGAAATAGCGGCCATACAGGGTTAGAGAGAGCCTTGTGAAGCTTCTTCATGAAGTGCAGATCATCTCCCTCCAAGCCAACGAGGAACACGGCATCTGAAAGATAATATCGGTCTGACACCATGTTTCTCTTCTTTTTGTTTGCAGTCGCGACGTCTTGAGCGGTTTGAAAATCCTTGTGGATGGCCCCTTCTCTGTCCACACGGACTCCCATTCTCAAAGCGACGAGGTCATCCAAGGGTTCTTGCCTGTCTCTTCCAAGAGCCGCGCATAGGAGCCCGATCACTCCGCTCTTGCTTGGTTCACGTTCCGTGTCCCTTATCTGGAATCTGCTTCTGGTTCCCCACGACTGCATGGGGCCGGCGAGAGCCATTAGAAGAACATGGCTCATGATTCTTCCCCCTGCTCTGACCGACCGAGCACTTGGAGGACTTCATTACAGAGACCTGCCATATCCAGGCTGTCT
>JAKQFZ010000061.1 GCA_029558215.1 Candidatus Omnitrophota bacterium | reverse complement strand
TGAGGATGTTGTCATTGCAGGCACCCAGAAACTGGGTGACAACCAGAGCGTTGTAGCCTCGGGTGAAAATCTTCTTCATTCTTTTCCACCTTTCTGGTCAGCAACAGCCTTCTGAAGCGCCCGAATGCACTCGAACCACTCCTGAGCCATGCGGTCATAATCGTCTTGAGTGAATTGTTCCTTTGCGGGGGGGTCAACCGGTGCTCCGACCTTCATCCGGATTCGGCATCGTCGAAGTCCTGGCTTGAGTGTGGAGAGTGTCTCCGTCGCCCCGACAATGAGTACAGGAAGGATTGGCGTGTGCATCTCACAGGCGAGAATACCAACCCCCGGGCGTGGCTGCATGATATCCCCCGTGGTCGTCCTTCCCCCTTCGGGGAAAATGCAGATCACCATCTTGCGTCTCAGTACATCGGCTGAGAGTTTCAGCGATTCTGCCCATGTGGATGCCCCTCCTGTCAGGATGATTCTGCCGATCTTTGTCGCCCACGACAGAGGTGGACGCGAGAAAATGTCCTCGAATCCCACAAAGAATGCTCGGCGCATGATGCGTTCCGGCAACATTGAGAAAACCAGCACTGGATCTATGTAGCTCTGATGATTTGGACAGATCAGCAACGCACCGTCTTTCGGAATGTATTCCAGCCCTTCAATTCGCGCCCTGAAGTAGAAACGCATCAAGAGTCGCACCAGGATGCGCAGCAGAGCAATCAGGATACGTTTTATCCATCCCCGATTCACGGTGAACAGTGACTCCAATGACACCTCTGGCTGTTGCTGAAGCCGTTCACTCCAGGAAACGGTTGTCTCCGCTGTAACAGGTTCGTTGGCACCATGACGAATTCGGTGGAGAATATCCCCAACGGTTCGAATGTTCGCGAAATCCTCGTCTGGAATCGCGACGCCAAACTCCTCCTCAACAATCATGGTCAGTTGCACCTGAGTCAAAGAATCCAGACCAAGGTCGAGCTCGAGATCGTGCGATGGCAAGATAACTTCCTTCTTGTCTGTCAGTTCAGAGAGTCGCTTGACAAAACGTTTCGTGATGGGGTCGTTCAGGACTGCCTGAACTTCGGCAGAAATCTCGACGGACTCTGTCTTGGTGGGAGCAGTCTCCTTCTGTCGAACCATCTGATCGATGTTGGAGCGCCGGAGTTTTCCAAGTCGTGTGCGCGGCAGCGGTTCGTCAAAAAGAACCAGTTCAGTGACCCTCATGTAACTGGGCAGAGACGCTCCGATAATCGTTAGCGCGGAACGGATTCGCTCGTAGATATTTGCCGCCTTGCGGGCGGCCAGTTCCTCGACATTCGGAACGACAATGGCACGAAGACCCTGGCAGACGCCTTCTGCATCATTGATCGGTGCGACGCAAATCTCCTTGATCAATGGACTCTCGTATCGCGCCTCGACTTCTTCCGGATAGATGTTCTTGCCCGAGGGGAGAATGATAATCTCTTTTGCTCTGCCAGTGATGGTTATCATGCCATCCTTATCCAGAAAACCCAGGTCCCCAGTGTGAAACCAGCCGTCACGGATCACCTCGGCAGTAGCCGCCTCTTTCTGATAGTAGCCCTTCATGAGATTGGGACCTCTCATGCATATTTCCCCCTGGCCCGATGTGTCCGGTTTGTCAATTCGGACTTCGATTCCCTCAAGAGGAAGCCCGACGCTTCCCGGCTTGGGCTTCGAGATTGGGGTGAAGGAGATCACAGGAGCGGTCTCCGTGAGGCCGTATCCCTCAAGCATGAGGATTCCCAGATCGAGAAGCCTTTCGGTTATTGCCGGATCAAGTTTTGCACCACCAGACGCACAGTAACGAAGCCTGGAGCCAAACTGGCGATGCACGGAGCGGAACAGAAGGCGTCCAACCCGAATGCCCGTGCTCTTTCGAACTGAGTGCGATATCTTGAGCAGCAACCCGAAGAGAAATCGCGTTCCAACGCCTGCGGATTCCACCTTGTGAGCAATACCTTGTTCCATGAGTTTGAAAACCTGAGGTACACCCATGAAAATGGACACCCCAGTCTCACGCGTTGTGGCAAGCAGATCGGTCCCTTTCAGGGAGTGGCTGAACGTTACTGTTCCACCACCAGCAAGTGGTGAGAAAGCACCAGCAGTACTTGCGTAGGCGTGATGCAGCGGCAGGAAGTTCAGGATGTTGTCTTTCTTGTTCAGGCGAACGGCTTTGAGAATTCCTTCAACGTTACTGGAGATATTGCCGCAGGTCAGCTGCACACCTTTGGGCTCTCCGGTCGTTCCAGAAGTGAAGATGATGGACATCAGATCGTCAGGTGAGTGCTTCCAGGGCTGGAAATCCGCCGGTGCCTCCTGCGCGAAGACATAGGGGTACGCCGCGTCGGCGTCCAGTGAAAAGAGAAACAGGCTTCCTTTGAGTTCGGGCGAAATCTGTGCAAGCACTGCTTCCCGATCGCGGTCGAGAATAACGGCTCGGGCTTCTGAGAAGCGAACCAGCGTTTCGATTTCCTTGTTTCCGTACTGGGCATCAATGGGAACGACCACGCATCCGGCCAGATGAATCCCAAAATAAGCCATCACCCACTCAGGGCTATTTCCCGCGAAGAGGGCAACCCGGTCGCCTGGCTTGGCTCCCGAAGATCTGAGAAGACAAGCAACACCGAGACTGCGCTTCCACAGATCACCATAGGTTGTCTTGTCGTACGACTCCCCTCTCTTGACCTGAAGTGCCGTTCTCTTTTCCTGCTTCTTAGCCCAATGCTCAAGCCGTTCAGCAATCATCATTGGAATCCTCCCTCACGGGGCAGGGTGTTGCCCATTATTGATTTATCATAGACGCTCGGCCGGATTTCGTCACGTTCAGAATGCATCGGACGCACTCGGCTTGATCCATTTGGCCGTCAAGCGTATATACTGTATGTGAATATCAACCTTTGGAAAGCGTATTGAATCCAGAAGTGTTGCTTGAGGAGGCATTCCGATGAGAGGGCAGATGATGAAGACGCTGGCCGTTCTGACATTGTGTCTGGCTTTGGTGCCCGCCGCCATGGCGGAAGAAGAGTTCAAGACCACCGTGGGTCCTGTTCGCATTGGGGAGGTCAAAGACACCGCCCCGCTCATCGTGCCCTACATCACCTGGGGCGGTGACATGGCGACGTTCTACGCCAATGGCGGTTTGACCACACAGCCCAACACCCTCTTCCAGAAGCAGGGACTGAATCTCAAACTGGTTGCCGGTGACAATTTCATCCAGCAGGTACGTGATTACATGGAAGGCAAGACACCATTGCTTCGAGGAACCATGCGCATGATGGGCCTGGCTTCTGAAGTGATCGGTTCCGACCCCAGAACGAAAGGGGTCGTCATCCTCCAGATGACCTGGTCTGCTGGCGACCACATGGTCGTGCGCGAAACCGTTAAGACTGTTACCGATCTCAAAGGTAAGACCCTTGTCCTTCAGAAGGGCGGACCCCATGTCGGGATGTTGGATGATATCCTCAAGACCGCCCAACTCAGTTGGGATGATGTTAAGGTTCAGTGGGCGGCAGACCTGACGGGATCGCCCAACTGCCCTGCAGAAATCTTCCGAAAAGATCCAAACATCGCCGCTTGCTTTGTGATCACGCCCGACATGATCGGTCTGTGCGGTGGCTTGCAGGACACAGGCACAGGCGCGGAAGGCTCTGTCAAAGGTGCGAGAGTTCTGGTCTCAACTGCTGAGTTGTCGCGCTCCATCGCAGACGTTTATGTCTGTCGCAAGGATTTCTATGATGCCAACAAGGACATGATCACGAAATTCGTTGCCGGCTATCTGAAAGCCTGCGAGGAAGTACTCGAGCTGAAAAAGGCCTTTGAAGCCAAAGGCTCTCCCGAATACATGAAGCTTTTGCAGCTGACACAGGATATCTATGGCAAGCAAGTCATTCCAACACTCGAAGAAGACGCACACGGGCTGCTTTGCGACTGTACTTTTGTCGGCTATCCGGGCAACGTCGCCTTCTTCACGCAGGCCAACAACCTGAGTGGGTTCGAGGCGTTTCAGGAGTCCGCTTTGAATCTCGCGATCAGCCGTGGTTATGCGAAAGTCCGAACAGGTTTCTTTCCATCGGGCTTGGACTACACGTCACCTGCGTTTACTCAATATCTGACCAAGATAGACGTCCAACGTGGAGAGCGCTTCCGTGCCGAAGTTATTCAGGATGAGATCGAAGCACTGAGTTCTGGCGGACAGCTCGACGACCGGACGATCGTCTCGTTCACCATCAGTTTTGAACCCAACCAGGAAACCTTCAGCGCAGTGCAGTACGGCGCTGAGTATCAACGAGTCGTCGAAATGGCAAACAGATATGGCAATGCCGTCATCGCCATCCGAGGACACGCCGATCCGAGCAAGACCCTTCTGGATCTCGTTCAGGCTGGCACCCGAAAGGGAATACTCAAGCGCGCTGGCGCGGCAGGCAACTACACTTATTCCCTGAATGGCAAGCCTTTGGATCTGTCCGTGACGAGCACGATCGCTTCCTTGATCGAGGCAGGCGAGTTTGATGGAGTGCCGGAGTACAATCCGCGTCAGACAATGCAGGCCGCGTTGAACCTCTCCAAGAGCCGTGCTGAGACTGTCCGTGAATCCATCGTTGCCTATGCCAAGAGCAAGGGACTGAGCCTGGACGCAAGCCAGATGCAGCCTGTGGGGGTTGGCATCCGGGAGCCGTTCATCGCCAAACCGGCGAACATGGAGCAGGCCAAACAGAATATGCGCGTCGAGTTTCGTCTCATTCGCGTAACGGCAGAGGCGGCGACCTCTGCGGACTTTGACTTCTAACGAGTCAGGACTTGTTGCTGGCGTATGGGCGGTGTCACACGAACGAGAGGTTGCCGTTAAAGATTGGAGTTCGGTTATTGGAAGATGCGGATCTGCAACGAGTTTGTCCGGGCAGGCTGTCTGCATCAAAACCGAGAAAGTAGTGCTGGGTCTATCCCGCGTCGGATCGCTGGGGAGGAACAAGATGAAAAAATCGTTGGTTCTGAGTCTTTCGATTTGGCTCGCATTTTCTGTTGTCTTGCACCCGTTTCTCGCACAGACGGATGAAACAACTGGGGATTACAACAATGTTCTCATTGTTCTGGATGCGTCAGGCTCCATGGATGGAACGCTCAAGGGAACATCCATCAAGAAGATGGACGCAGCCAAAGATGCACTTCGGCAGGTGCTTCAGCAGGTTCCGGCGGACACTCAGATCGGATTGCTGGTGTTCAGCGGTCGCAACATCAAGAGTGATCTGCTCTATCCACTCGGGCCGCGAGACGACGAACGACTGATGCAGGCTATCTCGCTTCCCCAACCCGGTGGTGGAACACCTCTGGGAGCCTATATCAAGACCGGTGCCGATCTCCTTCTCCGGCAACGAGCCAAGCAGCGAGGCTATGGAACATATCGGCTCCTGATCGTGACCGATGGAGAAGCGGGTGACAAGCCGTTGGTACAACAGTACGTTCCTGAAGTGATCGCCCGTGGGATCACGATGGACGTCATCGGTGTGGACATGGAGACAACTCATACCTTGGCAACCAAGGCGCATTCTTATCGCACTGCCAATGACCCGGAATCCCTCATGCGAGCCGTCTCGGAAGTCTTTGCTGAGGTCAGCCAGGCAGGTGCCGATGACACAGCAAGCGAGGAAGCCTTTGCACTTCTGGATCCAATTCCTGCGGAAATGGCGGACGCAATGATCAAAGCGCTGTCCTCAAGCGGCAATGAGCCGATCGGCCAGCCCCGTGCGGCAGTCGCAGAGCAAGAAACCATCCCACAAGGACACAGACAGGCATCGCCACCACCTGTTCCGAAACGGATACGTACCTCCGAAGGGATACGAACCGTCTTCATCGTGGTTGCCGCAATTGCTCTGATTATGGCAAAATTCCGAAAACGCAGGTGATCCGCTTGTTTGCGAGAGGAAGGTAAGAAGCACAATGGCACAGAAGAACCCCAAAGGATGCCTCATCGCTGCGGTGCTTTGGATTGTCATCCTTGGAGCGTTGGCAGTCGCGGCGCGCTACTACATACTTCCCTATTTCAAGGGACAGCTGGAAGATCAGACGGGATCCCGCGTGCGCTATGGTAAGGAGATTGCACTCGGGCTCGATTCCTTCTCCGGCTACTGCATCCTGCGGTCTGAGGAGATGCAGAATGACCTGATCAGTCAGGGAATTCGACTGAACATCTGTGACGATCAGGCCGACGTGATGGGCAGAATGAAAGCATTTCAGGAAGGAAGACTGCACATGGCAGTCTTTACCGTGGATTCCTTTCTGACCACAGGAGCCTCTCTGAAGGACTATCCTGCCACAATAGTCATGATCATTGATGAGACCAAAGGTGCGGACGCCATTGTTTCTTATCAGCAGGCGGTTCCGACGCTTGATGCCCTGGATGCACCGGATGCGCGAATCGTGCTCACGCCACAGTCTCCCAGTGAGTTTCTTGCGCGGACGGTCATTGCACATTTCAATCTGCCTAAGCTTCCTCAGCAGTGGTTTGAGTCCGCTCAGGGAGCGGAAGATGTCTATCAGAAGTTTCTCAAAGCAGACAGGAACGCCCGACGAGCGTACGTGCTCTGGGAACCTTATGTGTCAAGAGCTTTGGAAGTCGAAGGCAGTCATCTACTCATTGACAGTTCAAAACTTCAGGGGCACATCGTAGATGTGCTGGTCGCTGAGCGGCGGTTTCTTCGCGACAATGCCAAGGACGTACAAGCGGTCATCGAGGCGTACCTGCGCACAGCGTACTCCTATAGTCAAAAACCAGACGGAATGCAGAGCCTGGTGATTCAGGACGCGAAAAAGTTTGGTGGCGAGACGCTCACCCCTGAACAGGCAAGCCAGCTGGTCAAGGGAATCGAGTGGAGAAACACTCTGGAGAATTACGCCAGTTTCGGTCTCGTTTCCAAAGAGGAGGCTCAGGGAATATCGCATATCGAGGATGTTCTGTTGAATATCTCCAACGTCTTGCTGAAGACCGGCGCTCTCTCAACAGACCCAATCCAGGGAAAAGTGAACACCCTCTACCATGATCCGATTCTCAGAGGTATGAGAGCAGCATCCTTCCATCCTTCCAGGAAACTGAACATCATTGGAGATACGGGTCAGCCGAAAGACCTTGAGCCGATTCGCGCTCGGGCGACTGCGCGTCCTCTCAGCGATCAGGAATGGGACGGTTTGGTACCCATCGGCAAGATGCGCATTGAGTCAATCAGTTTTGCGCGCGGCACCGCACGGATTAACATCCAGAGTCAGCGTGATCTGGACACACTGGCGCAGAATCTCGAGGCGTGGCCGCAGTGCTACATCCGAATTCAGGGACACGCCAGACCGGAAGGCGATCCAGAGGCCAATATGCAGTTGGCGAGAGAACGCGCTGAGGCAGCAGCGCAATCACTGCTTGCCGCGGGTATTGACAGCCGGCGAATCAAGACGTCGGCTGTACCGTCAACAGAGGAGAATGGCTCGGCGCAGTCTGTGACCTTCCTGCTCGGGCAGCTCCCTTACTAGGTCGGCCAGCGCCGACTGGCAGGTGGGCTATGCCCACTTGTACGAATAGACTGCTCGTAGCAGGAATCAGGTCTTTTTGAAGTTGGGTCGCCAAGAGACGGCCAGCTGAGCGACAAGAAGACAACAAAGATACGTCCATGAAGGACAAGAACAAGTCAAAACCAAAGTTCACGGGAAACGCTCTTGATCGAGATGAGTTTCGCAAGAGATTCCTGATGGAGATGGTGTGCCATCCGCTTTCGCTCTATCCCTTTGTGCTTGGAGCGACACTGCTGATGGCAAGTTGGGCGCTTACGCTTCGATCGGGTATCGCGGTTTTTGCGGGACTTGCTGCGATACTGGGTTCGGTCGGGGCATTTTGTACGCGGCTCCTGCTGGGCAGTGAGTTGACGGCCAGGAAAGTCGTGGAGCAACTGGAGAAGGAAGTCCAGGATGAGCGAGAAAGGAGTCTCGACGATCTCGAGCGGCGCTTGGGCAGCGACGAAGACCCTCGCACCGAAGCGGCTCTGCGCGATCTTCGAACGCTCGCGAAAGCATTTCGCGAAACCCGAGAGTGGTCGGACTCCCTGAAAGCTCAACCGACGCTGGATATCCTTTCGGGCGTTGAGCAGCTGTTCGCTCGGTGTGTCGTTTTGCTTGAGCGAACATTGACGCTCTGGTACACTGCCCGAAAGATAACCTCTTCGGAAGCAAGGAAGCCGATTCTCGATCAACGGGAGCAGATTATCGCCGACATCGGAGAGAGTATCAAGCAGTTGGGCAGCATCCTTGCTGGCATTCAGGCGATCCGAGTTGGAGACAGTGGCGATCGATCTGATATCAGGCAAATTCGGCATGAACTGGATCAAAGCCTGGAAGTGGCGAAAATGGTTGAGAAGCGCATGCAGGCATTCAACCAGGACATAGATTCGAGAATAGCGGAAACTCAAGAGCCTTGACCCTGTTGCGGCTTGGTTCTGCAGGTTTGTTCTGAGTTCTGCGAAAGGAGACAGAGAATATGTTCAAAGCTTTGTTTCGATGGATGAAGGCAGTGGGGTACCTCATGACTGGTCAGATTGACGCCGCCCGACGTTCCCTGGATATCAATCCCCACGTGGTTCGGGCTAAGTATGATGAGATCGTTCGGGAGAAAACCGGCCGAATTCATCAGTACAAGGAAGCGGTGGCCGGACTGATCGCCCAGCAGGAAGGCAAAATGGCCAAAGTGCGAGGGCTGACCGAGGACGTGCAGAGGCTGGAACGCCTGAAGGCAGGCGCACTCGCAAAAGCCAAACAGCGCGTCGCACAGCTTCCGGGGCTCTCTAAGGAGCAGATTCAAGAGGATGAGGACTACAAAACGTGCCTTGCTGCGTACAATGATTTCTCTTCGACGCTGGCAGAGAAACAGGAGCGCATCGCGGAGCTGGAGGCTGATGTACAGTCCTATGGCAAGCGAATTACCGAGCATAAGGTGCAACTGCAGCAGTTGGTACGTGAGATCGAGAACCTCCGTGCTGAAGCCACGGATGCCGTTGCCGACATGATCACCGCACAGCAGGAGAAGGAAATTGCCGATGCCTTTTCGGGTATTGCCAAAGACGGCACAGCAGAAGAACTGCAGCGGATGCGCCAGTTGCGTCAGGAAGTGAAAGCCGAAGCCCGCATCTCCAAGGAGATCGCCGGCACGGAAACCAAAGTTCAGGAAGCTGAATTTTTGGAATATGCGCGCAGCTCATCCCATCAAAATGAGTTCGATTCCCTGATCGGTCTGGCAACTCAGACCGATGAGAAAAAGGCAGCGGACACCGAACCGGTGAAAGAATCAGGGACAAGCCTGCCTTTGCCTGAATGAACAGAGGACACAAAGAGTCCAATAGAGAAAAAAAGGAGAAAGAGTCATGTTGAGATTCAGATTCCGTACTGGTGTTCTGCTACTTGCTTTGTTCGGATTGCTGGTGGTTTGGGACAGGCAGTCTCCAGCTGAAACGCCTTCGTTCTCACTGGCATGGAGTGAGTATCCTTCCTGGAGCGCGTTTGGTGTTGCCCATGAGGTCAAACTGATCAACGGCAAGAAGGGCGAGATGGGTCCCATCGAGACCAAGTGGGGCGTGGACATTGAACTCAAAGAAGCCGACTACGATCCGTGCCTGGTTATGTATGGCGCGAATCAGTGCGATGCCGTCTGCATTACGAACATGGATGTTCTCAACCCGAGTCTGAGCCGAAAGTCGGTCGCGATTCTGCCGACCTCTACGAGTGCTGGGGCGGATGCCTGCATTGTGACCAATGACATTGCCTCAGTTCAGGATCTGAAGGGCAAGAATGTCTATGGCCTTGCCAAGACAGTTTCCGAATACTGCTTCGTTCGAAATCTGGAAATCCTGGGTGAGAAAGAGAAGGACTACACCTTTGTAAACATGGATCCTGCCGCCGCGGCGCTTGCGATGCAGCAGCGTGAGCCTGGATATCAGGCAATTGTGGTTTGGAATCCGTTCGTTCTCTCGACCTTGTCCAAACGAAATGATGTCAAGGTTCTCTTTGATTCGACCGCCATCCCGGGAGAGATCATTGACATGGTGGTCGTAGCCCAGGCGACACTGGACAAACCCGGGGGAGCTAAGTTTGCGTGTGCCATCATTGATGCGTTCTATGCGCTCAACAAACGCATTGCCGATCCGGCAACACACGATGACACACTCGTGGCGCTTGGAGAGAAGTTCTCGAATCTCGATCTCGAATCCATGAAGACGGTCGTCAAGCAGACAAAGTTCTATGCCACTCCAGAAGAAGGCATCCAGGTTCTCAACGATCTGGGCACCAAGGATACCATGAAAAAAGTAGTGGATTTCTGTGTCAGCCATGAGATCGTTGCTCAGGCTCCGGTTCTCGGATGTGGAGCCAAGTCGGC
>JAKQFZ010000057.1 GCA_029558215.1 Candidatus Omnitrophota bacterium | reverse complement strand
TGCGTCATCTCACGCCAAAGCCCGAGTGGTGTTGCCGATGTCAAAGCGTCGGCAGCCGATGGGGATGACCAGAAGGCAAAACCTCTCCAGCCACTTCCCTGGGGTATCCAAAAACGACCGGTCATCTGATATGGGAAACAGATATAGAGAAAGCAGCGTCCCACAAGGGCTGGATTGAACGGGTTTCTGCCAAAACCGCCCAGCATCATCTTGCCAAACGCAATGCCCGTGACAGCTCCGACGATCGCCATCCAGATCGGAATCGTCGGTGGCAGAATCAATGCCAGAAGCGCACCAGTGACAAAGGCGGCCGATGTGATGGGTTTCCCCTGGTGGCGGAGAAAGATCCATTCGGTAAGAGCCGCGGAACACAATGCGACCAGCAGAACCAGAAGCACCCGCCATCCAAAGAAAAAGACCCCCGCAAGAGCCGAAGGAACAAGCGCGTACAACACCATCACCATCGGCTTCTGCCAGAGAATCAGTTTTGGTTTCGTTGGCTGCATGTCGTTCCCGTCTTCATCCGGCAGCAGTCAAACAGAATGCCCGCACAACGCTCAGACTACCCCCGAACAGATTAGATCCCCAAACGTCCCTTCAACTGGCGCGCCACCGCAGCTCCCCATTCCCGACTCTGAGCCAAAGCCTGCTGGTCGGGTACATACTTGATGCGTAGTCCATCGCAAGCCACGTCAACGCCCATTTCTTTCAGAAGCGCTTCGAGCTGTTTGACAGACTCACCGCTCCAACCATAGGAACCAAAAGCCCCACCGATAAGGTTCTGGGGCTTGAGTCCCTTCAGGTAGCAGAGGTTGTCCGCCAAGGTTGGGAATATGCCATTGTTGAGCGTTGGAGAGCCAACCAACAGAGCACCGGCTCCAAGGACTTCTGTCGGAAGATCACTTCGATGAGAGGCACGGAGATTCAGAACTTTTGTCTTTGTTCCTTCGCCAGCAAGTCCATCGGCAACAGAACGAGCCATCAACTCGGTGCTCCCCCACATCGAGTCAAATGCAACAACCGCCCTATTTCCAGGCTTCTGCTCTGCCCATCTCACGTAGAGACCGATTATCTTCTCCGGATTCTTCCGCCAGATGGGTCCATGGTCGGGAGCAATGATGGAAAAACGAAGACCGAGTTCCTCGATCCGCTTCGCCAATTTCAAAACCAATGCCGAATAGGGAAGAAGAATGTTGGCGTAGTACTTTGCCCCTTCAAACTCAAGGATATCTGAAGGAATCTCATCCGCGAATCGTTCACTGGTGGCGAGATGCATCCCAAACCCGTCCTGCGAGAAAAGCAGCTGCTCCTCGGCCAGATACGAAACCATGCTGTCAGGCCAATGGAGCATTCGGGTCTCAAGAAATGTCAACGTCCGGTTGCCAAGACTGAGAGTCTCACCATCCTTCACCGGAGTGATCTCTTGACTGAGATGAAAATGCTCGACGAGGGCTTTTGCCCCCATCGGAGAGGCGAAGACTTGCTCCGGCTGTATGGTGGCAATGGTCTGTCGGATGCTGCCGGAATGATCCATCTCGGAATGATTGGAGATCAGATAGTCTATCTTCGCCGGGTCAATGACAGAGCGGATTCGACCCATCATCTCCTCAAAGAAAGGCGACTTGACGGTGTCCATCAGAGTCACCTTGTCGGCAAGGATCAGATAGGCATTGTATGTCGAGCCTCTTCCCGTGTGATAGCCGTGAAAATCGCGAATCGCCCAGTCTATAGCACCAACCCAATAGACATCGTCAGTGATCTTGACTGCCTCAAACGAGTTCCCCATCGAACACACTCCTTCAACTCGGAAATTATTGCTCCAGTGCGGCGAGATGCTTCGTCAGGATTGTGACGTGACCCATCTCCTGCTTGATGATTCCATCAATCTTGTCTCGCCCCAAGCCAGCAGGAACGAGTTCCTTGATCCCCAGGTAGAACACGATGGAATCCTTCTCCAAGCCAATAGCGGTCGTAAGAATGTTCTGGAGCGTCTCCTCTCCCGTTAGCCTGTTCGAGGGATCTTCCCGAACGTTAAAGACGTATCCATCCGCCATGGCCTTCAGATAGAGAGCCGCCTCACCGTAGGGATCAAAGGTCATCTCAGATCTGTCACCGCTGCCAAGCTGTTTGCGCATCATCGAAAAAGTCTGCTCGTGCTGGTCTTCCATGATCGCCAGATCTCCCAGCAGTTGCAGGGTCTCCGAGCTGTCGAAGCCCTTCGCCGCTCGACGGTAGAACTTGGCACCGTTGCGCTCGATCTGTTCCGCAATCTCAAATATCTCATCTGCGTTGAACTGAATCGCCATAGCCCGAAATCCTCCCAAAATCAACTCTAGTTCTGTACTTGTGAAACATCATAATAAGCCATCGCTTCCGCCTCCTGAGCTTTGATGCGAATGGACTCCAAAAACTCAAAGTGTCTTTCCAAAGTCTCCAAGATGTTCTGATCCAAGGCTCCATCATGTGCCATGCGCTTCATGATATCAAGCGTGCCTTGGCGGGTCATTCCCTTGCGATATGGACGATCTTCAGTAAGGGCAGTAAACACGTCTGCCACAGCCATAATCCGAGAACCTTCTGACAGCTCCAGATCATCCATATGGAATGGATAGCCGCGACCGTTGAGTTTCTCATGGTGCAGCGATCCCCAGGCATTCACAACATTCAGTTCAGGTATTGTCTTCAGGATTCGATTCGTATGATAGGTGTGGGAACGGATCAGTCGAAACTCCTCGTCCGTCAGATGCGCCGGTTTCTCCAGCAGTTCCACAGGAATGGCAAATTTCCCCAGATCGTGCAGTTGTCCGGCAACACGCATCACCTGACATTCCACATCAGAAAAGCCGCACAGCCTCGCCAGTGCCTCCGCCGTCGCAGCAACACCCGAGGAGTGTGTCGCTGTAAAATGACTCCGAAAATCCATCAGTTGACAGAACACCCTCGAGATCACCTCCAAATCAGAGAGCCCCAGCGAGCGGTCTGAAGAACGCATGGACGGATCAAAAACAGGACTCGGAGCGCCATGAACAACATCCAGCCAAAAGAACTCGCGATGTTGCAGCGAGTCGAAGGCCGCAAGCGCTTGGGGTGCAAAATCATCCGAACGCTCTTGGACGCGTCGGAGAATGTCATCCGTCTGTCCTATAATGTATTCCTTCCGATTGATAAACGTATCAATTCGGTCTGCAAGATGGATAATGTGGCTTTCGATGGGAACGCGCTCGCCATTTTTCTCCGCGCCAGCTCCGTTGTGCCAAGGCAGGTGATGATACCTGATGATCAGAGCAAACCGCTCAAACGCTGGAAACTTCTTCAATGCACGGTAACCGATCTCGGCGTGTCGGTGAATGTTCGGGAGATCACTGTCGGCGCTCATCAAGGCAAGTTTCTCCTGCAGTGAGAACACTCCGCAGTCGTGCATAGCGCCGGCAAGGGAAACATCCTCCTGATCTTTCTCGGAGAGACCCATCTCAGAGGCCAGCCTGTACGCGATGCAGGAGACTCGGCGCTGGTGCTCTCCCACCACCGAGCTGACCAAATCCATGGCGGAAGCAAAACACCTCACCAAATCAAAAAGTGACAAGTTCATGGATTCCGGTTTCACTGACATACTCCACAGATTCTCAGTCGTCTTCGCTCCTAAGAAACCTGACTCCAGAGGAGTTGGCTTCCTCTCTGAACAAGCGCATCGCAAGGGTGGGCATAGCCCACGTGCGTGCAGGCGCAGGCCTGCTCTTTGGGAACCTGACTCCGGAGGAGTTGGTCTCCTCTCTGAACAAGCGCATCGCAAGAGCGGGCATAGCCCACGTGCGTGCAGGCGCAGGCCTGCTCAGAGAAATCCTTGAAGAAGTGACGTAAAGACATCACCATTAAACTCCTGCTTCACCAACGGAGCCGATTTCAGTACGGCAAAATGACTCTCAAAGCTCGGCCGATCTCCTTCGTACAGGATCCCTGTCGGGATCCGATCGCCCCACTCGTTCGCTTTCTTCATCGCTTGTTCCCAGTCATGCGGATCATAGTCCGCGGGCAACTCATAGCACCTCTGCTTATACCATGGATAAGTGTTGACCTTGTTGAATGAGACACATGGCTGCAAAACATCAATGAGTGAGAATCCCCTATGAGCAACACCGCGCTGGATCAGGTTCACCAGCTGCTCTGTGTTACCGGCAAACCCTCGCGCGACAAAACCTGCCCGCATGGCAACCGCCACCGCGACCGGATTGAAGGAAGAGGAAGGAACACCTTCCGGCTGCGCCTTGGTGACGAACCCTTCGGCGGTCGTCGGACTTGCCTGTCCCTTGGTGAGACCATAGATTTGGTTGTCATGGACGACCAAGGTAATGTCAATGTTTCGACGCAAAGCTGCGAGAAAGTGATTGCCCCCCTCCCCATAGTTACATCCGTCTCCACTTTCGGCGATGACAACGAGGTCGGAATTTGCAAGTTTGGCACCTGTGGCGACGGGAAGCGAACGTCCGTGAAGGCCATTGAACATGTTGGCGTTCAGGTACTGGGGTGCCTTGGCCGCCTGGCCAATCCCCGAAACAAAGAGCACGTGTTCAGGGCGCAAATCCATCCCTGTAAGAGCCTGCTTCATGGCTTTCAGGATGGCGAAATTCCCGCATCCGGGACACCAGGCTGTCTCAAACTCTCCGAAATCGGTCACATCTACCATTGTTCTTCTCCCTCCCTCAACGTCCCAGTTGGCGAACAATCCATTCGGGCGTGATGGGAAGTCCATCAAAGCGCAAGAGCGATTCCCGAATCGCAAAACCCGTCTCACGACAGACAAGGCGCGCGAACTGACCTGTCGCATTCCCCTCGATACACACAACGCGTTTGGCACGAT
>JAKQFZ010000056.1 GCA_029558215.1 Candidatus Omnitrophota bacterium | reverse complement strand
TATATACTATTTTGATAAAGTAGGTTTCATCTGCATAGTCAGACATTAGCAAGCTAATTGACTGACAAATGTCTGACAATTGTCGGACAATTGTCACATCAGGAGAAAACAACGATGAAACGCATCACCCTCAGGCTGCCGGACCAGCAGATAGAGATGCTTGAGCAGATGGTGGCGGCAGGGGAGTTCCCCACTGTCTCGGAAGCAGTCAGGGATGCGGTTCGCCAGCTGATCGAAAGACGCGGCGGACGTATCCTCAAGGAGAGTGACCAGGTTTCATTCAAGGTTTAGGAGGGTCAACAATGCAGAGTATCATCAATGATGCCCAGAAGAACTTCGAAATTGAACGGGAGATGGCGAATTCCTCCAGCTCAATAGATGACGAGTTCATAGGGCAACCCCGTATCGTGATCATCGGCTGTGGCGGCGCCGGGAACAACACCATCAACAGGCTGCACCACATGGGTGTCTCGGGCGCTGAAACCATTGCCATCAACACTGACAAGCAGCACCTGGACATGATCCAGTCTGACAAGAGGGTTCTTATCGGGAAATCCCTCACAAAAGGCCTCGGTGCCGGGGGCTATCCCGACGTGGGCAAGAGGGCCGCAGAGATGGCCCGGCCCACCCTCGAGGCGCTCCTTGAGAACGCCGACCTCTGCTTCATCACCGCCAAAATGGATGGCGGGACCGGGACTGGATCTGCGCCAGTAGTGGCACAGATTGCCAAGGAGCAGGGAGCGATAGTGGTTGGCATGGTCAGTTACCCCTTCCAGGTCGAGAAAGCCCGGTTGATCCGTGCCGAAGAAGGACTGGAAGCCCTCGCCTCCGCCGCCGATTCGGTGATCGTTCTCGATAACAACAGGCTGAAAAATTTTGTACCCAACCTCCCGCTCGGACAGGCGTTCTCAGTGATGGACCAGCTCATCGGTGAGACCGTGAAAGGGATCAGCGAGACCATTACCCAGCCTTCGCTGATCAACATTGACTACGCTGATGTCAGGGCAATCATGAGCAAGGGAGGTGTGGCGGTGATGCTGGTCGGGGAGAGCAAGCAGCAGAACAAGTCGGAGAGCGTGGTCAGGGAGTGCCTGAGCAACCCGATGCTTGACATAGACTACCGCGGTGCAACCGGAAGTCTCATCCACATCACCGGAGGCGGAGACCTCACACTGCAGGATGCAGAGGAGATCGCCTCGTCACTCACCTACGAACTTGACCCCCATGCGGATGTCATCTGGGGGGCAAGAGTGAAGAATGACATGGAGGGCAAGGTCAGGGTTCTCGCTATCATGACCGGGGTCCAGACAGGAAAGATCATGGGGAGCAGGGTCTCCTACAAGACTATCCTCGAAGACCTTGAACAGAAGAAAGTGAGTCCCAAGGCACCCCAACTCCCGAAAAACAGGAAGGCACGTGACCAGACGGCAGGAGGTACCTTACTCGAATGGGTTGGGTAGGACAGAAATTGCACAAACCACCTTGATTCACACAACTGCCAATAATGAACGGGCAGACCCAAAATTGCCTGGTCTCCTGTTCCCCATACTATTTTTCCTTCCTTCGATTCGCACCAGGCTTTCCTGCCTCCCCCTTTCTCCAGCGGTGAAGTACGCTGGTGTGTAATATCCCGGCGAAACCATTAATAGGATACATACCGTGTAAATAATAGAAAATCACCGGGTCCCACGCACCCGGGATTGCCAGGAGAAGGGTGGCTGAAAGGGAACCTTATTGTCCCCTTCTGGAATCGGGAGTTGAACACGATGGACAGCCGTATGAACAAAGGCACCGGCACCTGCCGTGGCGCTTTTTTCAATGGAGCCGTGGAAAGCATCAACAGAGACGTTCTCTCCACGGAGTGCTCCGGACAGAGGCAAGATCTCCAAATTTCTGTCGGGAAGGTCCATCCTTTCTCTGGTATATTCCTTTTTGCGTGGAATGCGGGCATTCCGACGGATGCGTCGAGGATGGGAGAGCATGTTGAATGAACTGATCGAAAAACGAAAGAAGATTCTTGCCGAGTCTGAACAGCACAAGAACAGAAGGAACGAACTCAACACCCTGGCCAGCAAGTATGCGAGGGAGCGGAACACTCTCAACAACCAGACCAGGGAATACGTTGAGGAGGCGCAGAAGAACAAGGAACTGCGCGACAAGTACAACAATGACGTCCAGGCCATCAAGGACGAACGCAACCACATAAACGAGCAGGCCAATGCGTTCTTCGAAGAGATAGAATCCTTCAAGAAAGAGCATGGCGGTATGCGGAACAGGGGCTTAAAGGAGCTCCAGAAGCAGATTGAGCACCTTGAGTTCCGCCAGCAGACCGAGGTCTTTTCCACCGATAAGGAGCGCGAGCTGATCGACAAGATCAAGCAGATGAAGAGTCAGGTCCGCGAGCAGGAAGTCGAACTTGAACAGAACAAGGAGATGCGCACCAAGATCAACGATGCCCGCGAGTTCAGAAAACAAGCCTCCGACCTCCATGC
>JAKQFZ010000052.1 GCA_029558215.1 Candidatus Omnitrophota bacterium | reverse complement strand
CTGCAGGCGTTGGCCTGCTCAGGACAGACCAAGTGCCTACTGTTCCATGTAGAATTGCTCGATGCCGATGTACCCAGGAGTCAGAACGCGGTAATCGTGGATGATTTCCTTGGGGACATTCCGAAAACGATTGGAGACAATCGTGATAAGCTGATCGCGACAGATGCCGATGGTGTAACATTCCTCAGCCCATTGACCCAGAATCTTTCTGCCCAGTTCCAATTTCAAAGCATCGTCGCCAACCACCGAACGCAGTTCGAGATACCAATCAATGAGGCGCTGATATTCCGGCAGCGGTTTCTCCCCAGCCTTTCCTGAGCTGTCCTGATACTGCCCGAACAGCGGTGCAAAATAACTGGATTTGTACCAGGGGATGTACCAAAGTGGATCGATCACCCAATGTAGACCGGCAATGCTGTAAGCCCAGAAATCACTATTTCCGTTCTGCACTTGAAGCACACTCAGTGTCTTGGCGTCTGTCTTGGTCACAAAATCCAGCCCAACCTCCCGCCAATAGTCTGCCACCAATTCCCACAGATCGAAGCTCGTGCCCATCTCGGAAGGATATATATTCAGAATCTGCCTGAAAGGCTTGCCGTCAGGCATTCGACGCATCCCCGCCGAAGTTCGTTTGAGCCCCAACTCATCCAACAAGCGATTGGCCAGTTCCGGATCGTACTCCAGATACTTCGAGTCATATTCAGGCAGGTAATAAGGATCGAATGGTGAAGCCACTCCGCGCGCTGGTTCCGCCATTCCGGAATAGACAAGATCAATGAGCTCCTTTCGGTTGATCGCCACCGAAAGTGCGATGCGGAAACGGCGATCCTGCAACAACGGCCGCAGTTGCAAGTCTTTGCTGCATTGATTCACATAAATGACCAGCGAACAGGGATTGACGTCCGCCTGAACCCTATACCCACCCTTGGCACGGTTCTGCATGAAAAGCGAGTAGTTGGCCGGATTCATATATCGCGCCTGGTAGTCCACATCCCCCGTCAGCGCTTTGAAATTGGCTGATTCGATATTTTGAACCTGTGCAAATGCAACTTGGTCAATGTAAGGCAACTGATTCCCCACCGGATCCACTTTCCAGTAGAAGGGGTTTCGTTCTGCGATGACTCTCTGGGCTGGCGGTTTCGTCTTCAGCTGAAAGGGCCCCATGGTTGGAAGATCGGGGTTTTCATTGAGTGATGCGCGTCGCGCAAAAAGTTGATACCACAATTCAAAACCCGCCTCTTTGAGCAACTCCTGAATTGCAGATTTGTCGGCGTGGTTGATGTGAAATTGTTTCAGATAGTGAGAAGGGAGATAGACCGCCCCTTGTCCGCCTCGAAACGCCAGCAGCTCCAGGAAGATGCCGTAAGGCTTCTCAAAGTGAAAGACGACGGTATGTTTGTCAGGAGTCTGAATGACGGCCGGAGTTCCATCAATGGTCAACCAACCTGGGAAGACAGGAACGAGTTCTTTATTAAGAAGGAATTCCTCATAGGCGAAACGAAATGCCTCAGATGTAAACTCAACTCCATCCGACCATCTGAGTCCTCTGCGAAGATGAAGAACATAGGTTCTGCCCTCATCCTCGATCTCCCAAGACTGCGCCAGACCAGGAACGACATGCTTCCCTGTCCTATCCCAGCGAACGACCGGCTCATATCCCATCCTCGCACCCAACATCATGTCAAAGGGACCAACAACAACGCGGCGCCAGATTCCACCGTATCGGCCGATACTCTCGATGGGCTCAACGACAAGAGGTTCCTCGGGAAGTCGCTCCTGGACGGGTGCAAGAAGACCCTGTTCAACGCGCTCAGCAAGCATGGGTGCTTCCTGAAATGCCATGGCACACAACGCACAGCAAGAAAAAAGACCAAAGATAAGTCCGCGTACTGCCAGTCGTCTTGCCATTGGACGCTCCAATATGAACTCCATGGAGATCAAAGTTCAAAATAGCTCCATGGGGCTCCGTCTAGAATGTCAACTCCTTGCATCAGTTTTCTTGTCAAGAATCGCTCGAATCTCTCGAGCAAGGGTGTGCAGTTCGAAAGGTTTCTGAACAAAACCTCCGGCTCCCGCTTCGATCAGCCGCTGGGAAACGGAATCCAGTTCGAATCCACTGCAGATCAGTATCTTCATCTGAGGCCGCTTCTCGCGAAGGATGGGAAATGCATCAACCCCACTCATGACAGGCATACTCAGATCGAGCAGGGCAAGGTCTATCCCACCCTTGAAACTCTGACAAATCTCCACTGCCTCGAGTCCGTTCAATGCAGTCAGAACGCGATATCCCAGACTCGCAAGAATTCGTCTCAGGGCCTTGACCACCATGGTTTCGTCATCAATGACCAGAAGCGTCTCGCGCCCAGGTGGGATGAGAGTCCGAGAGACTGAATCGGACTTCGTCTCTGATCGTTGTGAAGGAATAAGAACTTCAAAACTCGACAATCTCTCGCCTTCGGAATGGCCAGCCAACCGTCCACCATGCGCCTTCACGATGGCGTACGACAGAGCCATAGCCGAGTTGCTCTTGCCGGAGTCAGTAGAAGCGTGCAAGGCAATGTCCCGATTGGAACGCTCGCCAACTTGTGCAGATTCAATCCTTCGGATGGTGGCACGAA
>JAKQFZ010000028.1 GCA_029558215.1 Candidatus Omnitrophota bacterium | reverse complement strand
CTCATGAACACTATGATTCCACATGTTGGCGGGATCAAAGAAATCAAGGATTTTGTTCCCGGTGATCGTGTTTATTGTGTTGATCAGTCCGGAGCAACAGTTGAAACGGAAGTGATCGCACTGCATGATCATGGGCAACTTGAGGGTTTTGAGGTAACTTTCGATGATGGTTCGCAGGTGACATGTTCGGCCAACCATAAGTTCCTCACAGAAAATGGACAAATCTCTCTGAGAGAAATTTGCAGGACACGCTCTTATGTATTGTGTGATCAACAATATAAGGAGCAATATGCCAAGGAAGAGCAAGCAGGATGGATGGCAAGCACGGTGTGGGGCTGTGCTTCAAACATGGAGAAGCCGGGAGCAGCATTTCAAGACCTGCGAGGGGTGCGAGGAGATCAAGCGAGAGAACATCAAGCAGAAGATGGACAAACTCAACGAGGACAATCTTGCTCCGGAGAGGAAGAAGATTTTCTCGGATACGGCACGAAAGACCTCACAACGTTCAGAGTTATTGGCACAACGTGCTGCCAATCTCAAGAAATGGCGAGAGGAGAATCCCGAGAAGTTCGCCAAATGTACGGAGGCAGCTTGGAAGAGCCCCAAACGATCAAGGATGGAAATGTGGCTCAGGGAGCAATTAGGCTGGAAAGCCGAACGGATTCGTTGCGGAGAAGTTCAGAAGCAAGTGGACTTCGTGAAGGAAAAAGTCTGGATCGAGGTGGACGGGTATTACCACTTCTTCGAGCACAAGAGCAACACGCAGAATCAGTACAGGCTTTCAACAGTCCAAGCCCGAGATCAGATGCTCAACGAGGAGTGTCTGAAGAGGGGCGATGTGATGCTCTTGAGGTTGAGTATGGAGTGTTTCAAGAGCAGTTCGGGAGAGATGAAGACAGAGATTTGGGATTGGGTGCAGGCCATGCTCCGATCGCCGATACCGGGCGTTTGGTGTCTCGGAAAATTGTACGAGTCCGTCCCGTGGGCAAATGCCACATGTTCGATCTTGAAGTTGCCAACCCTACCCACAACTTCTTGCTCGCAAATGGCGTTGTGACGAGCAATAGTCACAGTTATGCGTACACCTACATCTCGTCACGTCTGTTGTGGCTCAAGGCTCACTACCCGATCGAATTCTATACTGCAATCTTGA
>JAKQFZ010000001.1 GCA_029558215.1 Candidatus Omnitrophota bacterium | reverse complement strand
CATCGAACGGGAATCACTGGAGTTTACGCCAAAGACCTGACTCGCGAAGGGGTGAATGAAGCCCTGCGTTCACGGCGTTGTTTCGCGGCAACCGGTGTTCCCATTGTTGTAGACTTTCAGGCGAACGGACATATCATGGGTGAAGAGTACGAGACAGCAGTGCCACCCAAGTTTGAGGTGGGCATCCAAGGCGTATCCGCATTGCAGTATGTCACGCTGGTGCGCAACAACGAGGACATCTTTCAGCATGGTGGTGATTCGACAGATGCCAGGTTTACATACATTGACAAGGATATTGCCCCTGGGATTTCGTATTACTACATTCGGGTGTTACAGAGGGACAACGAGATGGCATGGTCATCCCCCATCTGGGTGAACTATGCTCCGTAGAGTTCTGGGATGACTCTGTAGACTTCTCGAAGTGCTTCTTTTGCGTGGATCAGTGCTTCGAAGGAATTCCGTTGCTCGGCTGATAACGTTTGAACAACCTCTGAAACGCGGACGGAAAAGGTTCGATCATCGAATCGAACCTGAAATGTCACATCCAGATCCGGCTCGGTACACAGCAGCGAAAAGATCGATTCAACTAAATCTCCAACGGGACTTCGATCCAGATGATCCCACTCCATGGTCGCCTGAACAGAAAGCCCTCCCAGTGGAGAAGGACTCAGTTCCAGATTCCCGTTGGCTGCCTCTGCAGCAGCCTGAAAAAGACTCAGCCCAAGTCCGGTTTTCTTGCCATCCTTTGTAGTGTAGAACGGATCCAACGCCTGTTCGTGAGACACCAGCAGGCCGGCTCCGTTGTCTTGGATGCGAAGGACAAGACGGTTCACGTGGGTGTCAATATCACAAAGCAGATCGATGTGAGTGGCTCCAGCGCGAACGGAGTTTTCCATGAGATCGAGAACATGCAGCGATAGGTCACGCATGTTGAACGCTCCGTCCTTGTTCTCCATGGAGACACAGTCGCAGCTCCTCGAAACTCGGATTCTCCATCCTCAAAACAGTTCGAGAGCGACCAATGT
>JAKQFZ010001143.1 GCA_029558215.1 Candidatus Omnitrophota bacterium | reverse complement strand
CCCTCGGGCAGCATGCGGACCCAATCCCGACCCAGATCACTACGCTGAACTGAAGCAGAAGATCATGCTGTTTGAGTCACGCACTGCCAAGCCCAAGATCCGGCTCCGAAGTGGGAGAAACCCCTTTCTGTTCCTTCAGATCTACGAGAAATTCCACGCTGAGAAACAGAAGTATCAGCTAGAGCAAAGATTTGAACATGAAGCGCTCGACAGATTCCCGAACCTATTTGAGGAAGTCCCAATGTCAGAGACGCAGCCTCCTGAAACGAAGAGCCTAACTGCACAGAAGCCAAAGAGTAATTTGCACCCCCCATACATAAATTGGGAACCGTGGTGGGAGCCATTCCTCAAGTACATCGAAGAACACCCCCGTCTGAAAAAACGATCTTGCATCCACAATTTCTACCTATCCAAGCAGAGTGAAATGCCCGAGACCGCGACACTGAAAAGATTTGAAAATGCCATGAACCGGCGGCTTGAACGTCACAACAAATCAGCACCCTCAACCAAAGTAGCTCAATGAGCCAGCGCGTCTTTGCCCGAAGCCACGGAATACCCAAGCCCTTCATGTCACCCAAAATCAGCATTACCCATGTCAAGTATCACTGGCACACTTGCGTCTGACTTCGTCCAGAGTGCGACCATCGACGAATTTCCAATCCCACCAGCCATTCGCAGGACGGCCCAGGACGACAGCGGCGGCCATACTGGGCGACTTGAATACATAGTCCTTCACAAAGCGCAGTGCATCAGCGCCGGCCGGCGCCAGAATTCCTTTCTCGGTCAAATCCCTTCGCATGGCAATGACGTGCTTCTCCAGAGAGGCGACCTCGGCCAACCTTGCCAGGGACCCCTCGAAAACCACCACCCCGTCATCGTTGTATTCGCCAGTGGCCTCGGCGGATTTCCCCTTGCAAAGCAGAAGATTCTGCGGGGTTGGCTTTTCGATCCGCTCAAAGATGGGGTAGCCGAGCGTGCTGGTGAGGACGCGGATTGTTTCGAAATGGTCCAACAGGTCGGCTTCCATCGGCTCGGAGACATGCGACTTTGTGGGCAGAACTGAATTCTCCACCACACAACGTCCCGAGGCCTTCGCCACCTGGTGACAATGCCATTCCAGGTACTTCACATGCGCCTTGGTGAAACTGGCGGTCTTCGATACAAAGACGATCGCGGTGTACCACCAATCCTTCCCGCTGTTATGCTGCTTCAGTCGCCCCACGCAGTCCTCCGCCTCGC
>JAKQFZ010001141.1 GCA_029558215.1 Candidatus Omnitrophota bacterium | reverse complement strand
TCCTCGGGCGTGCTCGGGTTCTTTGCCACCGCTTGGCGCACCCTCCAATGGGGTTCGGTGGCCTCGTTGCCCAAGGATCGAAGGGTGTCGACGGGCGTGGTGGGGTTCTTCGCCACCGCTTCGCGCACGTCCAACTCCGATTCGGTGGCCTCGTTGCCCAGCGCTCGAAGAGTATCGACAGGGGTGTTGGGGTTCCTCGCCACCGCTTTGCGCACGTACTCCTCGGATTCGGTGGCCTCGTTGCCCAAGAGGCGAAGGGTGTCGAGAGGCGTGGTGGGGTTCATCGCCACCGCTTGGCGCACCCCCCACGAGTCAGGCCCCCACATGCGCAACAGGGTCTCGATCAGCCCCACGTCGGCCGTCCTTCGCACCACTTCGATCACCCCCCACGCCATCGCCTCGTCGGGCTCAACGAGGGCGTGCAGGACGAACAGGGGATGCCCAGCCACCTCCTCAGGAAACTCTCTCGCCAACAACATCATGAGGCTCGTGTTGAGTTTGCCGTCCTCGTTCGTGGAAAGGACGTTGGGGTTGTCGAGGAGAGCGTGCCTCACTACCCTCTCAGGATGCTTCTGCAACTCCAGTAGGCGATCATTCGAGGTGTTGGGATCACGAGCTTCCTCGATCAAGGCGTCCAATTCGGGAGAGACGGGGTTGGCTTTTCGTGGGGTCGATGAGGCCATCCACACGAGTCCCCCTGCCAAGGCGAGGCCCCCGACAATCCAGGGCCACACGGGTTTCTTGGCAGCCGCAGGGGCCTCTACGGCTTCGGTGAGCTGGTAGCGCGTGCCGGCGTCATCGAGGAAGTCCATGCCCCAGGGTCTCACGTCAGGCCACGGTCAGCGAGCGCTCTCTTCGCCGCTAGGCGCACGGTCCACTCGTCTTCAGTCGCCTCGTTGCCCAGGAGTCGAAGGGTGTCTAGTGGGAGAGTGGTAGGCTCCCCTGGGAAGCGAGAAGCCCTTCCTTTGGCGCTAGCCAGGTAGGGGAATTGTCACGTATATTTAGAAGCATGACATCAAAGAAAAATCACGAGCCACGTCTCCTAGCAATTGCATTGGAAGAACTTGTCGTGAGTTATGTGGAATCTGCAAAAGTGGATTGGGAAGAAACAGATATCTTTGAGCAACCATCATTGAACGATTCATCGAATGTAGATCTCAATCTGATAGAGGAAATTCGTTCAAAATTGTGCGAATATTTTGAGGTGTGTGGACACGAACTCGATGAGTTGTACGAGAGATTCATTGAAAAATACATTGAGCATTACAACCGATCACTGGAGAGCGCTCGAACAGTATGGTCTGAAAATAAGAAGGTGCATATCAAAAAACTGATCGATTCGTTGACGAATTATGTGACCAACGAGTTGATTGGGCAACAATTGGACGAAGAAGAGCTAGACAGTTCTATTGAGTCCATTTGCTGTGAATTTAGCCAAATTGAGGATGAATTTTTTGAATATGAGAACCACGTTCGAACGTATCTTATGGACGAAAAGGATGTTGCCTTTGCTTACCGCGCCATGTGCGAAGCCTTCGTTGTCTATTTTTCAGATCAAGAGTTCGATGTGATCTATGAATTTTTCGTGGATGTATCCACTCTTTTCGAACACATCATAGCCATGTCGTTGGGAAAAAATCCACTGGTTCCTCTCTGGTGCTCAACATGGGATGATGAGACGGAAAAGAAGGAAGCGCTGTTTATTCAATTGACAGAGACTTGTTTGAACAACGTGGTCCAACTCTACAGAGACGAGGCTTACTCGAAAGAGTTTTATGAAAATAGAGTCTCTCCTTTGGTGGGATACTATCTGACGAAGACAACTCCAACTCTCACGTTCGCAAGCAATTCCGAGGTGGCGAATCTTCAACAATTGGTTTCATGGATCACATCCCATTTGGACAGCGACTGGAGATCCTTTCTTGATATTTCCAAGGTCGGAAATTTTGTGCACAATCTGTTGAAATTGTTCCCAGAAGACATCTTTATACAAAACCCTATGCAACAACTGTTCGAGAACGAGTAGCAAGGCAAATCTTACCAGGAGTTCAAAGAAAATGAACTTGCCATTGTCACCAGATGCCCCCCTTCCAGAGACTACGGAAAATGCTTTGATATTGTTGGATCAGTTGGATCAAACCACTTCTGACGATCAGAGAGCTAGCGCCATACTAGCTGTTTTCGAAGCCATCTTGAAGGACAACCCTCAGATGCAACCAACTCAACGAGTCAGGGTGATGACCAAGTGCCTGCGTGCCATGGTGCATGTTCCGATATCTCCAAGCGAATTGGCTAGAATGTGGAAGTCTATTTTGTCGATGTGCTCGGCTACGGAACGGTCTGAAACGAATTGTGACTTCATCATCAGGGTATTCATGGAATCGTTTGGACGACATCCGTACGGAATCGTTTTGTACGACAGCAACGATGAAATTTTCATCTCGTCTCTTCTGGAAATGTCTCGTTGGAGGGCCCTCAAGACACTTCATGAAGCATCGAAGGAAGTGGGGGCGCTCAGCGACCAACCAAGACTGCGGTTGTACAGCGAGGACAAGTGGCAAACGATGCTCAAGAGACTTGCGAGAGCGTGGGAAGATCGTGGGTGGATGGTCATTGAGACCCAAGAAGAGATGATCGAGAAATTGAAGTCTTGCCCGTACCCCATGGAATTGAGCATGGCGGCCAATTTGGTCGAAGAGATGTGGGAAGTCCCCTTGCATAAAAAAATCCCAGATCCACTTCGATGGATTTTTCAAGCATGATGCCGATCAAAAATGCATGGACACAAGAAATCGGATGCTACCAACGATATCCAAACTTGACTTGTTAGGATATCGTAGGTAACGTGACTGTGTGAGCCAATAGGGTGGCTCATGGAGAGGATGTCATGCGTTCGATTGAGATTTGCGCTGGATCTGGTGGCTTGGCCGCTGGAGGAGCGTTGGCAGGCTTGGATCACCACCATTTGGTGGAATGGAACACCACGGCTCTCCAGACCTTGAGGGAGAACAAGAACTTCTTCCCCAAGGCCAAGATTGTTGGGGGGGATGTTCGAGATTTCCAATTTGGCGGACACGGGCCCCTCTCGTTGCTAGCAGGCGGTGTCCCATGCCAACCCTTCTCGGGAGGTGGGCTCGGTCGAGCAGAGCAAGACGAACGCGATCTATTCCCTGAATTTGTGAGGGGCGTTCGAGAGACGCGACCGAAAGCCTTCGTGGTCGAAAATGTGCGCGGTCTCTTGCGCCCCCGTTTCGCGACCTACTTCAACTACGTTCTGTTGCAATTGCAACATCCTGATCTGGTGAAGAAACGTTCCGAAAGCCAACAGGATCACTTGCGTGCGCTGGAGGAGTTGCACACCAAGGGAAGGGACTCTGGACTCGGTTACCGAGTCGTTTTTCGATTGGTGAACGCCGCAGACTATGGAGTCCCACAATGTCGACACCGCGTCTTCATCGTGGGATTTCGCAACGACATCAACGACGAAGGGTGGTCGTTTCCTTCGCCAACCCACTCGAAGGAAGCTTTGCTATGGAGCAAGGCCACTGGAGTTTACCAAGAGCGACACCACCTCAAGGGACACAAGCCCAAGCAGCAAGACCTTGGCTTTGATCGGCCCGAAACGCTGCCTTGGGTTACAGTCAGGGATGCGCTGGAAGCACTTCCCGAGTTTGGGTCTGCTGAAGCAGCGGACTTGAACCACGTCCGCCCCACGGCGAAAGCTCGCAAGTATCCTGGACACACTGGGAGCTTGCTGGATGAGCCAGCCAAGACCTTGAAAGCTGGCGTGCATGGAGTTCCTGGTGGAGAAAACATGTTGATTTTTTCCAACGGAAGCATGCGCTACATGAGCGTGCGCGAGGCCGCACGCATCCAAACGTTCCCTGACTCGTGGCGTATCATCGGATCATGGTCCGAGGGTATGAGGCAAATGGGAAACGCCGTCCCAGTGCGCTTGGCACACGTCGTCATGAAAAGTGTTGTGGATCACTTGCGAGGGTGGCATGCCTCTCGAAACTGAGCCATTCAACCCATTGTCCTATGACAACTTGGCGAAAGCCGTGGTTTCGGAACTCATGGGGCGTGGTCCATTTTTGCTACCTCCAGAGCACTCCTTCGTTGGGGAAGGCGTTTACGCGATCTTCTACGAAGGGAATTTGCCTTGGTACGCCAAGGTTTCTTCTTGCGCGGCCAACACCCCCATCTACGTGGGGAAGGCATCGGTTCCAGGGGTTCGCAAGGGAGATACCTCGTCTAAGCCCAGCAAGGCTCTACACAAGCGACTGAGCGAACACGCCGAATCGATTCGATGCGCCACGAATCTTCAAGTCGACCAATTCCGTTGCAGGTACCTCGTCGTCGATGGGGTTTGGATCTCACTGGCTGAAGAATTCCTCATTCGCCATTACCGACCCGTTTGGAATTGTTGCTTGGATGGATTCGGCAACCACAACCCTGGATCTGGACGCCATCAGGGTGAAATCACTTGGTGGGATGCCATGCATCCAGGTCGTCCTTGGGCCACCCAGCTACGGCAAACCAAGACGCAACAAGAGGCCGTTGAGATGGTTCAGAATTTTTTCCTCCAATTGCAAGAGTAGTCCACAAGCGTTCGTCTGTGGAGACCGCCTCAGATCGCACGCTTTATGGTAAACCATCCCCGGCCTGAAGGCTGGGGCTTTTGACCACGGGCTTCGAGCCAAGAACTTCCTCCCCGGCGTGAACGCTGGGGCTTCCGTGGCTTGCTCAAGTGAAGAAAGGGTCTATTGGTGAACGCTGAGGCTTTCCTTTTGGAAAAGGATTGCTTCGACTTTTGCTTTTGCTTAGCATCCACTCATGTCGGAAGACCGATCAAAGAATGTTTGGTATCGAGGAACGCAGACGCCAGACACATCGAAAACCGTCAGAAACACCTTGTCATTTACAAAAAGCTTGGGGGCTGCGGTCATCTGGTCTGCCATCCCAAAGGACCCCTATTCATGGAAATCCAAGGCCAGATTCAATCCTGGACTTTCTACCGTTCAGGCTGTGCAAGTGGATGCAAGTCCTATCTTGATTATCACAGAATCGTTGTATTGTTCGATGGGTGACGTATTTCGGGCTTTGGATTACGGGAAGGAAAATGGTTTGTCCTTCAGTGAAGCAAAGAGAATTTTCAATTATATGCACAACAGAATTTTGGGAAAAACCAAAGGAGGATCTTTTGAATACACCGTTGTGACTATCGATGGCGACGAATTGTCAGAAGACGATGTTGAGCTTTCGTTTACCTCTCCACAGACACTCATCTCCATAACGAGAGATGATTTTGATGCAAGCGACGGCGACATTGATTTTGCAGATTGTATTTCAGCGGATACATTCGTTTTCGCAGATGCCCCGGCATTTCAAGAAGCGGCAACGAGGTTGGGCTATCGCGGAACGATTTATCACGACGTTTTTCAAGGTGGCAAATATGCCTCGAAAGATATCTTCGGAATCCCAGTGGAGGATCTTGATGAAATCTTCTTTGACGTTGATATCAACATGAAATCGGTACCATCACACCTCTCCTTGCGCCCCTTTGTTGGAGCCAACCTGGATGTGCTCTGGTCTCGATTGGGTGAGGAGATCGCCACCGAGATCAAATCTCAGTAGGTTGAAGACAAAAATACCAACAGATCTTGAGGAGACGTTTGCTCTGGATCAAGCAACGACGCTCCCTTGTAATTCGACTTTTGCAATACCCTGACAATGGCTTCTGAGCAGAACAATTGATTTTCGCTGTGCACTGGGTTTTTCCAGGATCGACCGAGCCTGCGTCCAATCAAAACCCACAAAAATCCAAGTAGACCCAAGAAGTCGTAGGGTTTTCCAAGAAGCGAAATGGCTTGTTGCATGGTGTGGTTATCCTGCAATCCAAGACCGTAGATGGTTACGATCTGATTGTTTTTGAGGAACTCCGACAAAGGCAGCGCGACAACCCCCAACCCGGCAGCCTCCAAAACACACTCGGTGCCCCATAGATTTACGATGAAAAAGCAATGACTCACCTTGGATTTGGTGAACTTGCGAATTGCCCAGGAGAGAATCGTTCTGTTTGTTGAAAATCCGACTCGGATCATGGTTGCTCCTCATTGTATGAAGCAAGAGGTGTCGATCAAAAGCAAAGGAAGAATTTTCTGCCTTTGTCTTGGAGTAGCGTTGACGTTTTCCTTCAATGCGTTAGAAGAAGCAAGCGATGACTCACTGCTAGATACGCGATCCAAGCTCGGGCGCCCCCGTGTTGCCTCCTTTCCCGACCACCGTTTCAGAAAGGAGTTCAACATGTCCACCGTTTCCCAAGAGTTTCGTCGTTCTGCTGTCCAGACGGTTCGCAGCCTCATCAAAGAGGCTGCTCTGCATCAAGTCTTCCTCCGAAAAACCTTGCTCAAGGTTGCACGCGAGGAACAAGCCGCAGACGAGAAGGATCGACCGATCCTCTCGTTGGAAGATCGGGTTGCCTGCACCAATCGGCTACACGCCGAGCGAGTTGGTCACAGGCCAAGGATTCGTCGCCTTCTGGCCATCCTTGGACTCTTGCGTGGTGTCTCCTCCCAGCGCGTGGAGCAAACCGCATCATCTCCAATCCGTCAATCCGAGATGATGTTCATCTTGGAGTCAGCGCTCGCCCATCTTCCAGGATACCCCCAAGAAAAAGAAGTGCTTCACAATGCTTGTGGGGCGTGGCTCGAAGGCAATGAGAAGGCCATCTTTCCTGCGTTGGAGGCTGCCCAATGAACCCCAACGAGAAGCTATTTCTTGTCACGAGACGAGATCTCGCGATTGGTCTCGCTGCTGCTCAGATCGTCCACGCTTCAATCCAGTGGGCGATAGCTCGCCCTCGTGATGACGTGATCCGATGGATCAATAAGAGTAACACCGTGGTCCTCTTGCAGACGGATGGCGAGGTTTCTCTACAGAAGCTCGCCACGCATCCTTCAGAAGTCTTTCGGGAGCCAGACTTGAATCACCAGCTCACGGCAATTGCCCTGGACCCTTCGGTTGCTTCAAAAAAAGCATGTCGAGGATTGCAATTGTTCGGGAAATGATTTGATCTTGTCCACGATGGCTCCTTCGCGGAGCCGCATCGCTCTTCGCAGGTTGCGATCGCTGGATTCTAACCCATGCGGTATCGGTTCAAATCCGAGGAAGAGCACCAGTTTTCATTCCAAGCTCTGACGTGACCATCGCTTGGTATTCCGAAAAAAACAATGGTGAAATGCGCCCTCGCTCGGTTTCTCCTATGAGCAAGTGGCAAATCGGATTCTTCAAAAATTCAAAAGGCGCGACGTGTGTGGCCCACGAAACCATTTCCATCGGGATGGCATCGTTCTGGGCCAAATTTGCCCAAGTAAATGGGTCTGGTGAATGAGCCAAGTACTCAGCCACTTCGAGTGGCATCGGTTCATCGTTGGACTTCGCGACCACACGAGACAGGTCAGGTGTCGTATCTATTTTCTCAACCAAATTTCTCCAATAGGGTGGGAGATGCGACCATGACCTATTGCTCGTCTTCTGTAGCTCGGAGACTGCAACATCCTCGCGTACGCTGGCGAATATCGTCATGAAACGATTCCCTAGAGTTGATTTGAACAAAACGGAATCACTTGCCTCATATTCCTTGCAAAAATTACCAAGAGCATTCGAATCCACACCACCGTTATTCGATGGCATCTCAACGAAAATCCCGCGATCATTGGTGAAGATTACGAATCTGTTACAGTATCCAGGATTTCCTATGAAATAAAACGCGCCAATTGCATAGTTCTCCAAAACGAGATCTTTGATGTTGAGAGTGGCAATCTTGTCGACACGATAAGAATATCTTGGCAACTGGTGAGTTGGAATTGGAGCAGGGAAAATTGCTTTTCCATTGACCCTGCTGTCGTGATGAAAATCGTTGAATACGACGATCATTTTTTCAAGTAGGCTCCCATCCCAACAAGAGTTCCAGTCAAGATCATGCCTGCGACAAAAGCTGTCCACTGGCTGGCATACCAAGGGGTGACCGTTGGTTGCTGGAGCTTCAGAATTTGCTGATATTGTTCTTGAGATTGACGGACAAAATACTCTCGATCTTTGACTTGTTGATTCATCCAGAAGCCAACTTTGATTTCTGAAATTTTCCTCTCCGCTTCAACGTCGGTGACAAGTTTAGCCTTGCACTGCTGCAAGTAATTGGCCCATCGAAGCGCTGTCGATGGATCGAAGAGTTGGCCAGAAAAAGGAGCAGGCGCCCCTGAGAGCACGGTCTCAATTTTGTCTTTCCCTGGAGGAATCTCTTGAAATTCGACACGATAGGGTGACGGCACAGCGGAGGCTGCGGGCATGGGTGGAGTCGGCTGTGCCAACGCAATCTGAGCTACTGCTTGAAAAAGAACCAACAGGCGAGTTGGGTGTCGGAGACGGGTCATGAATTTTCCTTAGAAAGATCTACCACGAACATCTTTGAAGATGTTGCAAGAAAAATACCCTTGTCAAGGGTTGAAGATATTCCAAGAAAGCGCTGGCGTTCTGTGGTCAACTTGGGAACTCGTCTGGCTGCGCTCGTATAAAACTTATGCTACTAGCGAATATCTCACATCGAGGAGATCGAGGATGCATAAGTTTTCCGTTGGCGCCAAAATGCTGATGATCCCGAGTCCCCGCTGCGTATTCGTCGCAAGAGTGCGCGGAGTGCGGTCACGTTGCCTCGGAGAATCGACCCGCGA
>JAKQFZ010001139.1 GCA_029558215.1 Candidatus Omnitrophota bacterium | reverse complement strand
TTTTGGGCTGGGCGGCCATGCGAACATTCCGACTTAGGGTTTCACTCGTAAGAGCGCCACCAAGAGCGGACACTCCCCATTCTTGTCCTGCCATAAGAAAAGTGTGCCTCCTTTTGTTAGATGTTGAGTCAGGACTTGATTTCTTGACTCCCATCCTTCAGGCGCACACTTGGGCTTATCCCGGGGTTGGGACTGTCTTATTCAGTTGTGGATAAAGAGTTAGCTGGGGATGTTCAGACCAAGCCTCTGAGCCTGTTGTGCTCGACGCATCGCGATACCCTGGGACATTTTGTCGAACCGGGCTTGCTCGCGATTACGCTCGGCCTGAAGATCAGCACCAAAGTTGCCGGTGAAGTTGAGCTCCTGAAGTCCCTCGCCCGCTGCAACTCGGGAGGGATGTTGAACCTGGCCTCCGCCCCCTCCATTTCCCGAGGGAGCAGCGGGAGGTTTCCCGTTCTTCAGGAGAGTCCGCTTCGCAGTATCAACCACGAGAGCATAACGATGCTCGAGAGGAAGCTGAGGGTTGGCCATGGCAACCGTTTTCCAGATCTGCTTGACCTCTTCCGCGTAGGGGTGAAGTTCTTTCTCTTCCGTACGGAACTTTTCAATAAGAGCAGCTTCCTGCTCTTGGTAGGCGATCTTGGCTTCTTCGCCTTCTTGGTACATCTTACCAAACTCCTGACGTACGACCTGGGCAATCTCCTCGGGTTTCACTTCCTCACCTGCCTTTGTTTCCGGATTGGGTTGAGCCTGCGGATTAAACTGACGACGCCACTCAGCATCCCAGTCAGTAATGTCTTTCTTCTCAGGAGTTGCAGCGGGGGGCTGGATACGCTGAGACATGAGATCTTGGATGGTCTGATTCAGGAGGGATGTCTGGTTCGTTAGCTCCGATATCTTTCGGTGAGCCTCGGATGCTGACTTGTTCCTCTCCTGTTCCATCGCTTCGATCTTTTGCCGAAGAAGTTCCACTTCGTTGGGTTCCTCCTTAGGCTTCTCAGGTTCCCATTTGTCGGGGACCTGAGATTGGAAAAAGCTGATACCGCCTTCTGCCATGACGAGAGTTTCCTCCTACGTTACCACGATGGGCTTCGATTGTTTTAGGTTCCCACGATAACGGGTTAACCTTTGTTTGAAGCTGTTCGTTACACTGGCGAGGGCTTGGACTCCAATCCTCTGTTCCTCCGAGGTGCATTCGATAAGACTTTGGTAAGCAAACTCCTGCATCTGAGAGAAGACCTGCTCGAGCAACGCCCAGTTGTCTCTTACTGCCA
>JAKQFZ010001138.1 GCA_029558215.1 Candidatus Omnitrophota bacterium | reverse complement strand
CCAAGCAATGCCCGAGTCCGTTCAAGATTGTGAGCATCCAGCCGAGAACGTTCAACACCATAGAAACGCCTCTGTGGCTCCTTGAAGGCATAGCCTCTGATAAGGAGTTCGATCCAGTCCAGATCCTCTATTGTGGCTCTTCTCAAAGTGACTGCCATTGTTCCTCTACCCACAAGAATATGACTGAAGCATTATGCCCAACTGCGAAAAGATGTGCAATTGGAAATCAATATGCCGATCATCAGGGGCGTTCCCTACGCCGTGACGACGGAATGCGGCTGAGACCGACCGGACTCTTGGCGTTCGGAGTATCTTTCCCCGATGACATAGAGACCGGAGGGGCGTGTCATTTGTTGAGCAGGCGTCCAAGAGAGTGGGCATAGCGCACAGCCATCAGGCGCTGGCCTGCTCACTATGACATGCACATGCCCGCAAGTGCTCTCGTTCAAGGCACTGTTCTAGAAAATGGCGAGAATCTGGGTCAGGAATAGTACAGACCAACCAGGATGAAAACGACTCCCGTGAGGCGTCGTGCCCAGAGTTCCACATGCACAATCTTGTCAAACACAGTCCCCACCCGTCGTGCACCAAACGCCAGCAGTAAAGCAAAGACAAAAACCGGAAGGCCTGTTCCAAGACCATAGACCGCTGGCACGATGACCGCAGACTTCACTCCAAGTGCCAAAGGCAATAGACTTCCGAAGAAAAGCGCTGCAGAGATGGGACAGAAAGAGAGCGCAAACAGAACACCCAACAGAAATGCTCCCCAAATCCCCAACATCTCCACACGTTTCTGCATCCGTTCACTCATTCCGGATCCACCGAATGTCACAGGGAGCAGTTCCAGCAAGAGCATTCCCACCAGAATGAGGACAGGCCCGATGAAGCGGCTCATATACTTCTGTAACAGATGAGAAACATAGGGTGCCGAGAGCAAACTGAAGACCAACACAACTCCCAGGACAACATAGACGACAACTCTTCCGAAACAATACAGCAGACCCGAAAGAAAGACTCTCGAAGGATTGCCGATCCGCCGGCTGACAAATGAGATGGCGGCAATGTTCGTCGCCAGTGGACAAGGACTCACCGAGGTCAGAATCCCCAACCAGAAGGAAGTCCCAACCGCGAGCAGGAGTTCCATCATGCCTGAGGCTCCTTCAGATACTCCCGAAGTTGTTCTTGAACGTAGTCACTGAAAAGCTGTTGATCCGCGACCAGCTGCCAGACTCGCTCCAAATTCTTCCATCGTCTTTCAGTTCCATCAACAACTTCAGACAATACGACCGAACGCGTCGTCAACTGGTAGTCCTGAACGAAGTGTTCATTCTCGGCCTGTTCAACGTTCACAGTCTTCCACTCGACCAAACCCGCCTCAATCTCTGCTGCAAAACCCTTCTCGACAGATTCCTTGGCAAAAGCCTCGATCTTGCGACACGTTGTGCAACGCACATTGCCATGAAAATAATAGGCGATCACCTTGTGACCCTGAGTCGCTCCGGATACACCATCCTGTCCCGGGAGTTCCTGCACAGAGGCACCTTCCTGTCTGAGCTGATCGGGCTTTGCCGAACGTGCTTCTCTCCATTCGCTGACGCCAACGGCAGCGAAGCTAAGGACAACAATGCCCAACAGAAAATATCGGAGCAGGACTTTCTTGTTCATCTCGCAGATTCCCTCAGCCGGCAAGCATCTCAACGGCTTTGTTGGATACCACCGCAATGCTCTCATCAGTGACAGGAGACTTCCCCTTCTCCATTCCAATATCGGCCATCTGAAGATGCTGAAACTTTGAAATTCCGGCCTCTTCAAGACATTTCTTTGTGCAATTCAGGGGACACCCGTCAATCGCAAGAACCTTCTCGGCTGATTCGGTGGTCTTCAGAATCCCCGGAACTCGCCCACCAACACCCGCCAGACAGAACATCTTGCCTTTCCCCTCTCGGGTCAGCTTTCGAGCCACCTGATCAGCGATAGCACCCACGTCAGCCGCGCCAGAGCAACTGAATATCAAAGTGGGAGCAGCAGTGCAGAGGCATTCGTCTTTCATCATGTAACTCCTTTGAACTATTGAATCAAAACCTTGATGTCATCAGCAGACAACACTTTTCCGACCGATTTGACTTCACCATCAATCGCTAAAGCCGGTGTCATCATGACGCCAAACTTGAGGATCTCATTGATGTCGGTCACTTTCTCAACAGCGCAGTCGGCACCAAGTGCACGAACAGCCTGCTCGGCATTTCCAGTCAGTTTCTTACACTTGGAACAGCCCGTCCCCAGAATCTGTATCTTCTTCAATGAACTACTCCTGTCTGCAGCAGCCGGTCGGGATCTCCGACTCGCTCTTTCACACGATCAGATGAGCTCTTGGCAACAGAGACCCCTCACCGTACCGATGCAATCTGATGCTCCGCCTGAGTCTTCACAACCGCCTCAACGCACCCAAAGAACTGCGTGATACAAGGAACCCGAAGCGAGTAGAATACCTGTGTTCCACGCTTGTCATCGTCAATGATCCCGGCGTTTCGCAGCACCGACAGATGCTTGGAAACCGTCGAAACATCCGATCCAATCATCTCGGTCAGCTCATTGACACAATGGTCGCGCAAAGACAGCTGATCAACGATGAACAATCGTGTCGGATGCGACAGAGCCTTAAGCACTCTTGCCCGAGCCTCATAGCGTGCCTGTATTCCCTCTTCCATCTTCACTCCTTATACTCTATTTGGCTATTTGGTAAACTAACAAAATAGAAAAGTCGCGTCAACCCATTTCTCTCCTTGACCATCTTGCGCTTGTGTGGTCTAAGATCGCCCTAAAGCCTTCACGGCAATTCTTTCATCGAGGAGTGCATGAGATGGATCATTTGTCAGAAAACGTCTGGACATGGTGCAAGTCAGGACAGTTTGTGTGTGCTTTTGCCCTTCTTTTGTGTTTTTCGGGGTGTTCTTTGAAGCAACAAGCGATCGAGGTCCTCGAGCGCGAATACAACGAAGCACGCTGGGAAGAGACGATTCGGAAATTTGAAGAGAAGGACAAAGTCCAGCCCCCCAAACCCAACGGAATTCTGTTCATCGGAAGTTCGAGTGTCGTGCGGTGGGATACTGAGAAGTATTTCCCAGGATACGGTGTCATCAACAGGGGATTCGGGGGCTCTCAGATAGTGGACTCGGTGCACTACGCCGACCGAATCGTTATCCCATACAAACCTGCTTTGATAGTCTTCTACGCTGGAAACAATGACATCAAAGCGGGGAAACCACCGGAGGAAGTTGCGGCGGATTTCGAGAAATTCCGTGCTGTTGTTCATAAGGAACTCCCTGAGACCAGGATCATCTACATCAGCATTCATCCAAGCGTCTCAAGATGGAGTCATGATCCTGAGATGCGCAAGGCCAACTCTCTGATCAAGAAGCAGTGTTCCAAAGATAAGAGGCTGACATTTGTGAGCATCTACAAAGAGATGCTGGGCAAGGACGGAACTCCGAACAAGGAACTGCTTGATCCGGATATGTTGCATCTTTCGCCGAAGGGCTATGAGGTTTGGACAAAGAAACTCACACCCTATCTCGACAAGTTCATGAAGACGAAGAAGTCCCGATAGATTACGACATTAGTTTTTCTGAACTGGAGAGCACGATATGAACCGACGAGAGGCGATGCAGACGATTCTTACGGGAGCAGGAGCCATGACGTGCATTGCAGCGACGGAAACCTCAGCAGAACAATCCAAGCATTCTGCCTCTGCCAAGCCCATCGAAAAGGATGCGCTTTGCTTCTGGCTTGAAACCTCACTGAGAAGAGTCTTTCCAAACTCGTCCCCTCGAGATGCCTCCCCGCTCCACCTCTTGGCAGCTCGAAACGAGCAGATCTCTTTTCAGGCGTGCTTCCGCAACAACCGCACGACATTTGTTCGGGTAAGACTGAGTGTGCAGGGCGCTCCCGAGTGCTCGGTCTCCATCAGAAGGGTGGGCTATGTTCCCCTGCAGGGCTTGAATACAGATACTCCCAAGAGCGATCTGGATGGTATTGGACACATTCCTGGCCTTGTTCCCGACCCTCTCTTTCCCGAAGATTCCGCAAGCGTGGGACCAGAATCAAACGGCGCGTTCTGGATCACCATCAAGACTCCTGCTGATCTGTCTCCCGGACTGCGCACGCTCACCGTTCGTTTTACGTTCGAGGATGAGTTCAGTTTCCCTGTCTGGCTGGGAACGGCTCCCTTCTCTGTTGAAATCCCTGTTTTTGTTGAAGTCTGTCCTCTTGTGATTGAGTCTCGTAAAGATTTCTCGGCAACACACTGGATCAACATAGAGTCCATCTGGGACTACTACAAGACTGCACCTTTCAGCGAGCGGTTCTGGGAGTTGGCAGAGACGTACATCGCCAACATGGTCACGCACAATCTGGACGTGGTCTATACACCCATTTTCAACGCCCGACATGAGATCATGCCTAGACCCGGGCAGCTGCTTCGAGTGCGACGTCTTGATGAGGATCAATATGATTTTGACTTCACGGATGTTCGACGATGGGTGCAATTGGCTTTGAAGCATGGCGCTCAGAAACTCGAGTTCACCCATTTCTTTACTCCGGCACCGACGAGTGGCAAACACCCTCAGCACATCTTCCACCGCTGGCCTCAGACGCGGGATATCCTCTGGAGTCCAGACATCAGCGCCACATCCAATGTCTATCGCAACTTTCTCGGTCAGTTCCTACCCCAGTTCGGACGGTTTCTCAGGGACGAGGGGATTCTGCACCGATCCTATTTTCATTGCGCCGACGAGCCCGATGGTCCCGAGCAGGTTGCTGACTATCGGAAAGCGAGGGAGTTGCTCCGTGAGTTCGCTCCTTGGATGAAGGTCATTGACGCCATGAGCGATACGCACTTCGCCGTGGAAAGGCTCACGGATATGCCCATCCCAAGCATCGCCACTGCACCGGAGTTCACCAAGGCAGATTGTCCGGCATGGACATATTTCTGTTGCGGCCCCAGGGGTGGATACTTGCAGCGACTTCACGACACACCCCTCCCAAAAATCCGTATGGCAGGATGGCTCTTCTACCGACTTGGAGCCAAGGGTTTTCTGCATTGGGGACACAACTACTGGTACGTCTTCTGCACCGGCACCATCGCGGATCCGTATACCGATCCCGCCGTGGGAGCCTATCCCGGACTGCCCTACGGCGATCCATTTGTCGTCTATCCTGGTGCAAATGGTCCCGTTGATTCGATTCGATGGGAAGTCTTTGCCGAAAGCCTTCAGGATTACGCACTTCTCCAGTCTGCTGGTATCGGTCCCGATGATCCACTTCTCGACAGTCTCAAAGATTACCAGGACTTCCCAAAATCCGAAAAGTGGCTGGCCGATGCAAGGGAGAGCATTCTGAAGAAGAAGAAATGAGGATGCGCGAACTCCATCCCGACTTCAAAGAGTTCTTGGAGAGAGAAAGAAGGTATCCGGCATACCCAAAAACGTCGAGGACTCGCACCGTCTTGAGTAACCAGATGCACCCTGACAGCACGGACCGGTAGCAATCCATATCTTTCTCCGAACCTTTTCACCTCAACAGGGTTCCTTATGATTCAGAAAGACAGATGAGGAAGCACAATGATCGAGTCGCTCAGGGGAATTCTGACCCGCTGCATGGCAAAGGATGACGAGGCAGTGGCGGAATTGGTTCGACGCTTCAGACCTTGGGCACTGGATTTCGTGACAGCCCTTCTGGAACAGACTGCACTGGCTGAAGATGTCGTTCAAGAGGGCTTTGTTGCAGCTTTGACAAAGTTGCCCAACCTGCGGGATTTGGATGCGTTTCCTGGTTGGTTTCGACAGATACTAAGGACTCTTGTCTCCAGAGCCAACAGAAGGAAAAAGGAAATTCAGTGGAACGACAAAATCCAGTATCCCAGCTATGCGTTGACACCCAGAGAGCAACTCGACAAGGACGATCTGCGGAAACGTTTGCTCGGGATACTTCAGTCGCTTCCCGCCACAACTCGAGAAACGGCAGAGCTGTTCTATATTCGCGAGATGAAGAATGTGGAGATCTCTCAATACCTGAAGACCCCATTGGGCACTGTCAAGAGACGCTTGCACGATGCCAGGAGAACACTCCGCGCTCGCCTGATGGAACGCCTGGATGGTTCAGTTTCGAGGTAGGAGTTGGAATTCAGCCAAGGGATATTTGTGTTAGTTCCAATAAGGAGGATGTGACATGGTAACTCAGACAAAACTGCACCCCAGATTCGAGAAACTGCTTCGTTACGCGATGAGCCAGGGAGCGAGCGACTTGTTCCTGATTCCAGGTGAACCACCAGCGTTGCGCGTCCGTGGACTCATTGAGAGAACGGAGGATGAGATACTGACTGCCGATGAGATTAGCGAATTCGCCAGAGAGGCCGTCGGTGAGGAAACCCTGACACGTGTAGGGACAGAAGTCGGAGAAATCCATCGCTCCTGCTCACTGACAGGGGAAGCCAATGCGAGAATGAGTATCGCCTCCTGTTGCGGACAGTACACCATCACTGTTCAGATTTGCGTGCCTGAGGTCGTGAGTGTCGAGAGGATTCGAGTTCCACAGCCGGTGCTGCAATCCGTCTTGAAGAAACAGGGACTGGTTATCTTCTCCGGTCTCGCCGGCTCCGGAAAATCAACAACAGCATACAGCATTGTGGATTACGTCAATGCAGAAGTCTCCTGTCACATCTGTACAGTTGAGAACCCCATCTACGTTCGCTTCAATCCCAAAAAGGCCCTGGTTCAACAGAGGGAAATCGGTCTCGACGTGCCAGATTATCCTTCAGGTATCCAAGCCGCCCTCGCTCAGGACGCGAACGTTCTCTTTCTCTCTGAAGCGAAAGGCTTGGAACCGCTTGAGGGGTGTCTTGCCGCGGCAGAGTTGGGCTGTCTCATCATAACAGTTTTCCACTCTGCGGCCACACCCCAAGACGTGATAGAGAAGATCGTTGACACCTTTCCCGAAGAGAATAGAAAGGCGGTACGGAAATGCCTTGCAGAGGTCATCAATGTCATCTGTGCTCAGACGCTGCTGCCAGCGAAAGCAGGCGGTCGGGTCGCTGTCTATTCCACCCTGATTCCTGACGGAGAGATGCGCCAGGCAATTGCCTCTGGCACGGATATCTTCTCACGAAGAACGCCGATGCCTCCTGAATGTCAGACACAAGAGCAGGCGATCCAGCAACTGCTTGCTCAAGGGCTTATCACCGAAGAGACCGCTCGCAACGCGCTCACGCGACAGGGGATATCAAACTAAAAGCCCTCAGCATCAGACACGATGCAGAACAGATATGGTTCTTAGATGCACCAACGCACTGTAATGGGCATGCCTGCGTTGCAGAACTCTAACGCCCGTGAGCGTGCACTGTGAACCGTCCGAAAACACCAAGAATGGTGAGCATCTCGTAGTCCGCATACTCAACTTCGCGCAGACCACCGTTCGCAGCAGCCTTGGCAATGCCCGCATCATCCCAGGCAAAACTCAACCCGGTGAGAAGAATGTCATGGACATACAGAGTTGATGCGGAGCCTTTCTTCTCGCAGATGGGAGTCTCGGAGAAGTCCACGGACAAAGGTGCTCGTGTCCTGGAGAACAGAACGCCTTGCGGGGGCACCACAGGGGCGCTCCTGACCACTGCACAACCCTGGCACACAAGCAGCAACAGGATCACAATGAAAACATGTGTTAGAAAACTCTTCATTGTTCGCTCCTGCTCAGGGCTATTCGCCATAGACGATGGTCGTATATTTCTGGAATATCCCCAGAACGTTCAGGTACTCGTAGTCTGCGTGGTTGACAACCCGAAGACCACCCGCACGTGCTGCATCTTCAATCCCAGCTTCTCCAAATGAAAACAGGAACAACACGCAGACGCTGCTTGCTTCCCCTCGCCTGGCGCTGACGGTCGTCTGACTATTTTCAACGTCCAGCGGCGCTTTGAATGACGAGAAGCCGATGCCCACCGGTGGTACCACTGGCGCAATGAAACAGCCCGAACACAACAGAACAACCACAAGACTCATGACCACCCGTTTCATACTTCTGCTCTCCTTTCGATACCCGTTGCCGACAACTCCCGTCGCCAGCACCAAAACCACGAACCTACCATCTAATCACAGAGTTACTGAACACTAATCAACGAGTTTCAGCAACTCCTGTACTTGTTTCTTCAACTCAGGAACATTCTCACGGATGACACTCCAGACTGCCTGATCATCCACAAGATCGTAACCATGGATGAGAACATTCCGGAACGAGATTATTCGGTCATAGTCCGTGATACGCATCGCGATCTCAGAGTCGTACCGTGCGATACGATTCATCGCCTCACCAATGATCTCGAAGTGTCTCTCGACAGCAGCCCGAAGAACATCGTCAGCCTCGTAGTCGGCTGGGCTCTTGTCATCTGTCACCTGTAAGATGAACGAACAAGATGTGGAGATGTCCTCAAGCCACTTCGGTGTCTTAGGCAGCATAGAGTGTTCTCCGAGTCTTCTTTGCCTCTCGCCTGAACCAAGGGTTCTTCATCGAGGAAGCCATGACCAGATCCACATCTCGCCCCAAGAGATCCTGCAGGTCCTTCTGAAGATCAAAGTAGTGTGCCATCCACGGACCCAAACTCTGGCCTGGCACGAACTCAACCAAGAAGTCAATATCTGACCTCTCGGGATCGAACGAGGCATCGGCTGCTGAGCCAAAGACTTCCAGTTTGGCTACATGATGTCGCTCACAGAGTAATCGAATCTCATTGAGATGCCTCTCCAGAAGTTCAACCACCCAACAGCCTCCTCGTTGTCAGCACAGGATCCAGACCATTTCAGCAGATGCTGATTGGGAGCAATGGCACACTGTCAGTCAGGCTTTCTTACGCCCACCACATCGCGCCGCGCTTCTCTTCAAGCACAAGTCCCTTTAGGAACTGGACGGCTTTGGTGAAGCCTTCGTTCACACTCATCAGGCTGTCTTCATGTTCAATGCTGAGTACATCATCATAGCCGACAAGTCGTAGCGTCGAAACAAAGTCCTTCCAGAACTCCGGACCATGCCCGTAGCCAACCGTCCTGAAAACCCACGCTCGATTGATCTCGTCACCGTACGACTTGACATCGAGCACACCATCCGCCGCTGTATTCTGAGGATCCACGCGAGTGTCCTTTGCGTGAACATGGAAAATCGCCTTGCCAAGGTTCTTGACTGCAACGATCGGGTCAATCCCCTGCCAGAACAGATGGCTGGGATCAAAATTTGCACCGATCATCGGTCCAGCTTCCTTGCGCAGTTTCATCATCGTTTCGGGATTGTAAACCACAAATCCGGGATGCATCTCCAAGCAGACCTTCACACCGTGATCCTTGGCAAACTTCGCTTCGTCAGTCCAGAAGGGGAATACGCGCTCTTCCCACTGCCAGGCAACGGCTTTCGAAAAATCATCAGGCCATGGACAGGTGATCCAGTTCGGCACCTTGTCATCCGGTCCACCGCCAGGACATCCTGAGAACGTAATCACTCTGCGAATTCCGAGTTTCTCAGCCAAAAGAATCGTCTCACGCTGGACTTTTCGATGCGCATCGGCGTAAGCCTTGTTCGGATGCAACGGATTGGCGTGGCAACTCAGTGCGGAAATCGTGATGCCTTTGTCTGCAAAAGTCTTTTTGAACTTCTCCAGCGCTGTGGCATCCTTCAACAGCACAGAAGGTTTGCAGTGCGGATCACCTGGATAGTTCCCTGCCCCAACCTCAACTGTGTCAAGGCCCTGCGCAATGACATAATCCAAAGCCTTTTCCAAGGTCTGCCCACCAAACAATGCGAGAAACACTCCTACTTTCATTTTTGCCTCCTATTTATCTTCCTCTGTCCCCAAAGGGGAAACAGGGCGATTCAGCATCCTGTGATAAGTCCATGTCCCTTGCGGGTTAGACCTTCACCTTGACCCACTGCTTGCTCTTTGCAGACTGTTCCACCGCGTCCAAAACCGCCTGCACTTTGACGCCATCGGCAAAGTCTGGTGACGGCTTGGTATTATTGGTAATGTTCTCGATAAAGTCATAGACTTCATGAACAAACGTGTGCTCATACCCCAGTATGTGTCCTGGAGGCCACCAGGCACCCGCGTACTTATGACAACCTTCGGTCACAAGAATCGTACGGAACCCTTGACGGTCTGCGGGATCTTCACGGTTGTAGTACTCCAGTTCATTCATGCGCTCAAAGTTGAACTTGAGTGTTCCCTTGCTGCCGTTGATCTCAAAACCATTGCCATTCTTGTTGCCTGCTGCAAATCGTGTCGCTTCAAAGGTTCCAAGCGCTCCATTCTTGAATCGAGCGAGAAACAGCGCGGCATCGTCCACAGTGACTTTGCCTTTCTTTCCACTGGCGGCTTTTGCGGCGAGACCTCCGTACTCCTTAGGCGGCAAAGGTCGCTCTTTGATGAACGTTTCCGTAGTCGCCGTCAGTGAATCAATGTCTCCGACGAGATGATGCGCCACGTCAATAATATGTGCGCCCAGATCTCCCAATGCACCCGAACCGGCTTCCTTCTTGACGAGTCTCCAAACCAGCGGGAATTCCGGATCAATGATCCAGTCTTGAAGATAGACAGCACGAATGTGAAAGATCTTCCCCAAATCCCCCTTTTCAATCATCTTCTTTGCCAATGCCAGCGCGGGCACACGGCGATAGTTGAACCCGACCATGTGCTTCACTTTTGCTTTCTGCGCCGCGGCAAGCATCGCCTTCGCTTCCGCCAAGGTTGAAGCCAAAGGCTTCTCACAGAGAATATGCTTGCCTGCCTTTGCCGCGGCGATCGCTTGCACACAGTGAACGTTGTTGGGAGTGGTGATATCAATGACATCAATGTCATCACGGGCGATGAGATCCTGCCACCGCTTCTCATAACCTTCCCAGCCGTACTTCTGCGCTGCGGCTTTCGCCTCATGCTCATACAGGCCACAGATCGCCTTCATGACAGGCTTGGCTTTGAGATCAAAGTAGGCAGCCACCTGCCGGTAGGCGTTGCTGTGCGCCTTACCCATAAAACTGTACCCAATCATCCCAATGCGAATTTCTTTCACGGCCAGACCTCCTTGGTGGGAACAACCCCACCGAATGCCTTTTTGTTCTATCCTCCAGCCAGTTGGGCTGACTTAATGACTCAAGGACTCCACGTAATGAGATGCGGCGACCGCTGCCGTGGCGCCTTCTCCACAGGCGGTGATGGCCTGCCTGAGAAGTTTGCTGCGACAGTCCCCACAGGCAAAAAGCCCGGGCACTTTGGTTCGCATATTGTCGTCCGTCTTGACGTATCCGCCGTCGTCAAGATCCGCAAGCCTTGCCAACAAGCCCGTTGACGGGTCATATCCGACAAAAACAAAAACCCCTTCGCAGGGGATGGTCTTCATCTCTCCAGAATCGCGATGTCGAATCTGAAGACCCTCAACCTTGCTGTCGCCTTGAATCTCCACAGGAAGATAAGGCAACTCGAAATGAATCTTCTGATTCTGAAACGCCCTGTCCTGAAGAATCTGTTCCGCTCGAAGTTGCTCCCGACGATGCACAATGGTGACTTTGGCGGCAAAACGTGTCAGGTAGTGTCCCTCGTCAAGCGCCGTATCACCCCCACCGATAACGACAACTTCCTTGTCTCGGAAAAAGGGTGCATCACATGTGGCGCAGTAAGAAACACCACGGCCGGTCAGTTCCTTCTCACCTGGCACATTTACCATGCGCGGGGTAGCCCCTGCGGCGTAGATCACAGCCTTCACATCCCAGACGCTGCTGGTTCCCTCGACCTGGAAAGTACCACCATCAATGGGAACGATGCGGCGAACTTCCTCGCTCACGATTTGAGCACCGAAGTGCGTCGCCTGCTCGACCATTTTGTCAATAAGATCGGGACCCGATATCGAGAGGAAACCCGGATAGTTCTCAACATTTTCCGTCATGGCAATCTGTCCCCCGGGATAGGCCTTATCCACCACCAGGGTTTCCAGACCCGCACGAGCAGAGTAGATGGCTGCGGCCAGCCCACCTGTTCCCGCTCCAACAATCAAGACATCCGGCATTTATACCCTCCGTACCCGAATAGGAGCCGAGCTGAAATCGCCCCTGCTCAATCGCCAGTCTATTTCAGTTGGCGGTAAAATCGAAACAACTCTCGGAACGCCCTCAATATGACCTTGATACTGCCACCGGACTGAGTGCCAGCCGTTCTCGGATAGTGATGCACTCCGATCTGTTTGAACTTGATCCCTTTCTTGGTCAGCTTCGTCAGGATTTCGACCGTGACCAAAGCGCCCGAAGCCTGTGGTTCGATGTCCTTGAACCATTCAGTTCTGAAGAGTTTGAACGCGCAGTCAATGTCACGCACTCGAAACGCAAAAAGAATCCGGTTCAACATCTTCCAACCCTTGGCAAAAAGGACTCGGTGGAAGGGATCCCGTCTCTTGATACGATAGCCGACAACCGCCGTCTTCTCTCCAATCTCCGGCAGGAACTGCTCGATCTCAGAAATGTCAAACTGCCCATCCCCGTCGGTGAAGAAGACCAGTTGCTTTGTGGCGGAACGAAGCCCAGTCCAGACCGCACCCCCATAACCTTTGTTGACCTCATGGTGTACGGCTCTAACCTCAGGATACTTTGCCGCCAAAGCGTCAGCGACTTCCCTGGTCTTGTCCTTGGAGCCGTCGTTGACGATGATGACCTCGAAATCGTCAACGAGTTTTCGCAGAACGGCGACAGTTTTGTCCACCAACGCGCCGATATTGTCGGCTTCATTGTGACACGGGAAAAAGACCGATAAACTCTGTTTGCGAACTTCAGCGCTGCTCAAAGTCATATCAAAACAGCCCCCTCAATCTGTGATCTTGTCTTCATTATGGACAAGGCAGCAGAACTGTCAAGAGCGAAGCACAATGTGCTTCTTGCGTTCAGTCCACATCCACCGCAAGACCAGTTTCGAGTGACCGGATTCCTGCAGCGATGACTTTCTGTGCCCTCAGACCGTCCATTCCTGAGCCGTCAATATCTTCTGGAGCGACGCGATCAGCAACCTGTTTCACGAAGCAATGCAGTCGTTCCTTAAACGTGTCTCCGAAGTCACGGTATCCGCCGAAGACGGGGTTGGTGTAAACCGACTTCACATCGCTGTCAGCCGGATAGAGCGTCACTTCACGCCACATGTCCTGCAGGACGAAACGCCCCTTAAGACCAGCCACTTCGCAGCGCTCCATCGGATGCCCACGAGCAATGTCATAGCTGCTTGTCAGGTGTCCCACCATACCATTTGCGAGAAGCATGTTGAATGATGCAGTTGACCACATGGTGCGTCCAGGAGCCTTCATCGCGAAACAGTGAATCTTCACAATACTGCCGCAATAGTGGCGAATCATATCAACCGAGTGAGGGTTCAATGCCTTGATGTGATAGTAGGGAGAGTCCTCATCCTTTGGTCTGCCAATCCACAGTCCCATATTGACGAAAAGGAGAGAACCCAGACGTCCTTCATCCATCCACTGCTTGGCAATCCTCGCAGCGGGTGTGAACCGATGGTTGAAGTCCACCCCAAAGCACCGTTTGCGCTCACGGGCAACGCGCACCATCTCTTCCGCGTGCTGAATCTGGTTGCAGATGGGCTTCTCGCACAGAACGTGACAGCCCGCTTCCAAGGCTTGGATCGTCGGCTCGTAGTGGTCGCTGCTGTATTCGTAGCCACCCGTCGCAATGCTGCATATATCTGGAGCCAAAGCACTCAGCATCTTCTCCGCAGACAGAAACCACGGAACCCCAAACTTCTCTCCCGCTGTTCGCGCTCGCTGTTCGATGAGATCACAGACACCAACCAGATCCACCAGAGGATCTTCCTGATAGATACTGGCATGAAGATTTCCAATATGTCCCATGCCAATGACGCAAACACGCAGCATGGCTATCGCACCTCTGCTGGAACTTCGTAGCCCAGTTCATCCATATCCTGAAGCAGGAAATCAAATATGTGCCGACCTTCGTCCGTCTTCCAGCGTCCAATAGGATCACGACTTACAGGAATAGTCTCCAATGGGAAGCCGAGGAATTGCTCCAGGCGTCGGAGTGTCTCCTGCTGCTTGAGCACAAAATCCTCAAATCGAACATGGATCACCCGCTTGGGCACTGGTGTCGCCTTGACGATCTCTCGCTGATACTTCCAGCTGATCGCCCGACGCAGCCTGAGATCATCGGTGAAGTCATAGGGCACTCCAAAGTCAGCCAGGTTGTCCGTCAGGTGGGCGCCAATGATCGAGTCACGCGGGTCGCGCACCCAGTGAATGTAGTAAGCATCGGGAAACATCCGAACGATCCAGGGATACACCAAGGTCGTCTCGGGAATCTTCCAGCCTTTGCGCTCTGCGTCTGAATTGAGGACAGAAGAAAGGTAGTTGCGGATGAGTCCCTCGAATTCCGGATCAATGGGATCATTAAGCACCTTGGAAAAATCCCATTCCAAACCGCCTTTATGCACCAGATACTTGCCCATCACTCGACAGGCTTCATACATGTCTCCTGGAGGAATCAGGTCACCCGAACCGTTCAACTGCGCTCCCATGTAAACCCCGCTGGCACTCAGCGTGTGCGACATGGCACGCGTTCCCGAATGACCTCTTCCGATAATTGTGATCAACATTCAAGTTTCTCCTTGGAAACTGATCTCCTCGTGACACAGAGTCCGAGAGAGTCGTGACATCTCATGAGCAAGCGACTGAAGGAGTGGGCATAGCCCGCACACCCGCAGGTGCTAACCTGCTCAGAGTTTCTTTGCTCCTCGTTGTGTTCTGAGTTCCCTCATCTGCGCCTGAATCTTCTCCGCCGTCTTGGGAGAGCCAATATGCATCGTGTCATACGCCTGCTGGGATGTCTTAAACGGCCCACAGCCATGACCATGCCAGTTCAGATTCGTGTACATGGGGTTGGTGCGTCCCGTCTGCTTCTCGCGCTTGGCGATGTGTGCCTGCATGCGTTCTTCGAGCATCTGAACCACTTTGGTTTCCTTCTTCGCCAAGTTCTGGTTCTCCTCCGGATCGGTGATAAGGTTATACAGCTCCACTTCCGGTTTGAAGTGGAAGTCCGGCTCCAGCGCATGGATCAATTTCCACTCGGGGGTTCTCCAACCGTGCTTTCGCATCCAGGTGCATTCGGTCAGATACATCTCCGGCTCCGGAACGCGCTTCTTGCCCTGCATCAACGGCTGAAGGCTTCGACCATCAAACTTGATCTTTGTCTTCATCCCGAGAATGTCAAGAATGGTCGGTGTGATGTCTTTCATCTGACAGATGTCTGAAAAACGCTGCGCCGGAACCTTTCCAGGAAGATGGAAGAACAACGGGATATGCAGAGTCGGGTCATAGATGCTGTGATGATCGAAGTAGCAGTCGTGGTCATAGAGCGTCTCGCCGTGATCTGCATCGAATACCAGAAGCGTGTCTTCCTCAAGCCCAAGCGCTCGAAT
>JAKQFZ010001137.1 GCA_029558215.1 Candidatus Omnitrophota bacterium | reverse complement strand
GGGCAGTACATCGAAGTGCATCCTGTCGCGGACGAGGCCAAGATCGCGGCGGAAGCAGTGCTGGCCGCTTTGGAGGCTTCGGCGGACGCTTTTGCCGAAGAGGCGCGAGTCGCCTTCCGAACCACTGCGGCGCTGAACGCGGAGGAATACGCGCCAGAAGCAATGAAACAAGCGATGGAGTCCATTGCCTCGTGTGAGTCCAACCGGAATCGGGGTAGTTTTCTCGCGGCGCATCGTGCGGCCGAGCAGGCACTACAGCTGCTCAAGAGCGCGCGGGAACAAACCTACAAGACCCGAACCAATCAGAACCTGGAGAAGTCCAGGGAACTTATCGAGGAATGCAGACTTTCTGGTGCTGACACTCATGCTGCACCGATATTTAACAAAGCAGTTGATTTGATGTTGACTGCGGAAAACGCCCTTCGTACAGGGGACTTTCCCGCCGCGTTGATGAACTCTGAGAATGCCCTTGTCACGGCACGACAGAGCAAACTTGCCAAGATTGCTGCGGCTGAAGCGGCCATGACTCATGCGCTGGGTGCTTTTGCCTCTCGCTACGCCAACGATCTGGTTCTGCAAGGGCAGACGCTCTTGGGGCAGTCCAAGGTTTCGATGGATCAGAAGGACTATGCCGCTTCGAACGCTCTCGCGGATCAGGCGCAGAGTATCTTCAAGGCAGCCGAGGAGACTGCCTGGAAGACTCGCTTTGAAGAGGATATTGCCAAACTGGATTTCCATATTCAAAAGGCTGCCGAACAGGGCGCGCTGGAAAAGGCGCCTGATCTCTATGCTCTCTCTGTGGCAACACAAGGCTCTGCGAAGACGCTTGCGACACAGGGACAGTACAAGGCGGCTGAGGAACAGGCGCTGCTTGGCTTGAAGCAGACGCAGGACACTCTGGAGCACCTTGGAAGCAAGAGCACAGAGATTACTCAGCAGTTGGAAACTCGTGCAGAAGAACTCCACGGACTTGTCAGTGATGAGGCGGGTCGCCAGAGACTGGAACAGTTCGTACAGTTTCTCGGTTCGGTGCAACACGCCGATCGGCAGGAAGACTTCGCCACGGTGTTCAATCTGGAGAAACAGAGTGGTGATGTGTTCAAGTCGGTTCGGACTTCCATCGAGGACCATAACCTGGTCGATCTGGCGAACTCCGCTGGACAATTGTTGGTGGACTATCAGAAGTCCGGTCTGGCCCTTGTTGCCGCCGATGAGTGGCAGGCAACGCGGGATCAACTGCTCCAGGAACAGCAGTTGATCGGACAGAAGGACTATGAAGATTCGCGCAATACCCTTTCGGAGATCCTTTCCCGTTCCCAAGGGATGCAGGAGATGGCGCAGACCAATGCGATGAACCGCCTGGACACTTTGAGAAGCAAGATGAACGAGATTCAGCAGTCCGGTGGTTCTGAACTTCTGCCTGGGGAGTTCGAGCAGACGCTGCAATCGTATCGCGAGGCACAGCAGGCGCTGGAGAGCAAGGATTGGCCTTACATCTATGACGCATTGAAACGAGCCGAGCAGAGCGTTTCTGTGATGGACGATCGAACCAAGGTTACCTTCCTGGAGAACAGATACAAAGATCTGATTCGTTCACATTTGCAGGAGAAGCGGTCTTTGGAAAAAGGTTTTGACTCGGTGTTGGAACTTCCCGTTGACTTCTATCTCCAAGCCAAGAGCAGTGCCCAGGTTGATATCTACAAGTATCTGCAGAAGGATATGAGGACGAATATACTCAGCAAGCGATCATCGCTGCTTCTGGACAAGGTCAAGAACATTGAGCCGCCTCCCTCCATGCTCGCGGTTCACTCGTTGGCGCTGGACACGTTCACAGAGTTAAACATCATGGCGCGTTTGTTTGAAAAATACGGTCAATATGATCAGTTTGGTGAGGAACAGCGCCTAATCGCTGTCAAACAAGCTTTTGAACACTACGAAATCCTGAAGAAGAAGAGCTCCGAACTGGAGAGACAGGTCACCCCGACAATCGTCTCGGAACAGCGCAAGTCGTCCCCTCTGGACTCTTTGTTCCCCAGGCGTGAAGCCAGGTTGCGGGTGAACATCAACAAGTCGGCGGAAGGTAGTTCGCGATGAACGAAGTCATTCAGTTGGAACTCGCTGTCATGGGTTTGGCGGTCTTGTATCTTGGATATCTGGCCTTTTCTATGGGTCTGTTCTCCAAAGGGGAGAAATAACGCACGGGGTAGAGGCGGACAGGCAAGATGATTGATAGGAAACTGGAACAAGCCATCGTGGACATTCAGGAGTTCATTGTCCTCTGGAATAACTTCTTTCATGTTCTGGAAGAAGCATCGCGCAGTGAGGACACGTTGGGTTGGGATGAACAGAAGGACACGGAATTCCTGAAAATGAAGGCGCAGATTGCCTACCGAAAACAGGTGCTCTTGGACAGCCTTGGAAAAGAAGACTTCAATATGGCTGGGGACATCAAGAAGGTTCTTGCCATGTGTCCGTCCCTGGACATCCTCAGTGGCGAGTCTCCCATTAAAATCAACACTATTCGTGGACTCTGGCACGAAGTGTTTATCGCCCTCAACAAGTTTGTCGGTCAGTTGAAACAACGTCGTGACGCGATTGCCCATGTCTCGTATTTCAGTTTCCGGATGAATGCTATCCTGAAGAGCAAGGCGCTTCGATATAGCGTCATCGGGGTCGTTGCTGCCATCATCTTGGGTGCTCTGGCGATGGTCATTCCCTTCGAGGAACTGTTCACTCGAACCCAGGGGCTTTTCGGACG
>JAKQFZ010001135.1 GCA_029558215.1 Candidatus Omnitrophota bacterium | reverse complement strand
CACGATGGCTGGCCTTGACCATGATCTTGTTGCCGTCGATGGTGACCTCTTTGTCCACATTGGACTGGTTAGCATCAGGTTCTCCGGGTATTGATTTGGAGATGGCTCGGCTCATTGTAACTGATAAGTCTTTGAGGCTCTTCTCGATGCTGTGGATGGCATCGCCAAGCTGGAGGTTGGGGTTACCCTTCTCTATCTCACTGATCTTCTCAGTGATGGCAGTAATGCCCTTCTGCAACTCGGAGTTGTTGTTATGCTCTGCGACCTTACGCAGGTTGTTGAGCTCGTTCTTGATCTCAGATAAGCTGGCTTCGGTTCCGCTGTAGTCATCAGCTCTGCCATAGATGGATACCCCATTGAACTCGCCTTTCTCGACCTTCTGCCAGAGCTCAGAGTTGAGATCTTCACACTTCAAGACCTGGACCCATGCTCCCACTTTGGTATCGGGGAAGTGTTCACGGTCAGAGGTCTTGAGGATGTAGTTCTCGACCACGGTGAACTCAGGTACCGGCTGCATATTGTGGTTCACATCGCATTTACCGACTAAGCCGTGCTTGGCAAAGTGGTCACAGGCCTTTTGAATCTCTTCCCGGGTGTAATAGTCACCCTGGGAATCGTGGATGTTGGGCTCCATCAGGGTAACGAATAATCGTCCCTGGGTGCCGGATGTTTCACTCTTGAACTTGGTGGAGTTGATCTTGTGTTCAAAGCTTCTGCCTAAGGCATTCTTGACCACAAAGCCCTTCTGATTGGCGGGAGTCATCTCATCGAATAGAAGCGAGACTAACTCTACTTCCACGTTGCGAAGTTCTCCCTTGAGAATGGTGCGTTTACGATTCACGCTACCTCCTTTGGTATTGTTGTTTAGTTGATTGTCAGTTGAATAGTTATACATAGTTATTGCGCTCCAAAGCCTACAAATTGCGATTTTGCATAAAGAGCTGTTCATCAGCATTCTGCAGTACCTCGGTCAGGTTACCGAAGTTGAAGTCCTCCGGCTTTACGTTCCAGCCGAAGTCGAAGTTGAACTCGTTTGCCAGAGCTAAAGCCAGGCGGTTCTGCAGCGGTCTGACCACGAACTGGTAGAACATCAGCATATCGCTTCGGTTATCGCCACCAAGCTGCCCGGGAATGAGTTGTGAGACGATCCTGGCAGGTACCCGGTGATAAGCGAGGATGCCTTCCCTGAGGTCTTTCTTGAGTCCCAGGAAGCCACCTTCCCGGTCTTGCTGTCTGAGTGGTTCGAGGCGTATCTTCACATCCCGGCTCTCACTTTCGATCAGCACTGTGGAGTGGCTCTTGGCATTGCCTTTGACCTCGGTGAGGGCTTTCTCAATCTCGGTATAGGCATCGGTCAGTACTTCATTGCCAGCTTCGTCAGTTACAGTTCCATCCCGTAGGGTACCGCCTTCCACGATCACGAAGTAGTCGATCATCAGGCCGTTCTTGAAGTTGTTGTAGTCGAAGGTCTTGATCTCACCCAAGATCTCGATGTTGATGGCAATGGGCAGGCAAGCCAGACCCCAAGCGTTGGAGCGGTGAGTGGACTTCTTCACGTGGATGATGTCCTCGTAGGCGAAGTCCTTCTTCTGGTTGTTCTTGACCTGGATGTAGTTGGGCTTGAAGAAGCCAAACTCGTCATAGTTCTCCACGATCTGCACTTCAGAAGGCAGCATGCGCTCCAGTCCCATCCACTGGCCTTGGGCGTTCCGCATCTTGATCAGGAAGCCATTCCCACAGGCCAGATAGAACTTCATCAGTTCTGCCAGGATGGTGGTCTGATCTTCGCAGGCAGGGAACTCAGCCGCTTCCATCCAGGCT
>JAKQFZ010001123.1 GCA_029558215.1 Candidatus Omnitrophota bacterium | reverse complement strand
TGTCTGTGGCTACACCAGACATGTCACCAGCAAGGGTGGAGTGGTGACATGGGATGTCCCGATTCAGAAAAGTGGCCTGATTTCTGAAGCCTTCGTCAAGCAGCTCAAGGCAATTGGCGCTCAAAATAGAGGCAAACTTGCTTGACAGAGACAACCTGCATTCATTAGATTGTAGGAAGTTGTTCAAGCATGTAACGAAAAATGGAATCGTGGGGGTGCTTCCTCGTGCATCCAGAAAGATCCGGCTTCACACTAATTGAACTTCTGATCGTCGTCGCCATAATCGCGATTTTGGTTGCCATTGCAATCCCGAACTTTCTTCATGCTCAAGTCCGTGCCAGAGTTTCTCATGCTGTTTCGGAGATCCATGCGTTGGCGACTGGATTGGAACTGTATGCCGTTGATCAGAGCCGTCTCCCGCGAGGGAATTTCTACCAACTGTCCACACGACTCAGTGCTAAAGGTTCTGATCGCGGCTTGGTGCTTCTCTCGACACCGGTGGCGTATCTCAAGCAGGCACTTATCGAAGACCCTTTTCCGACCGAATACCGAGATGGTGGCTTTGCCGTGCCAGATCTCTCCATAGACGATGACAAGGAACGCCATTGGTACAAGTTCAGTGCCTGTAATTCGGAAGGCCGCATCATCGGCACAGATGGCACACCCGACCATGATGATTCGACTGTCTTCACCGAATGGTACCTGCTGCAGAGCAGTGGCCCCGACCACACTCGGCACACGCTTGGTCAAGGCGCGCTTCGAACTGCCGTCCATCACTTTCGGAGCACCATCTATGATCCAACCAATGGTACTGTCAGTCGCGGCAGCATCTATCGAACGGGGGGCAGTCCGTCCGGAGTTGGTTCGCGAGTCTTTTCAGTGGTCAGAAAGTCTCTCCATTGAGAGAAGCACAACAGGGAACACATTATGAATGCAACAAGACGACACGCCGTGCTCAGTCTGCTTACCATGGTTGTGTGTGTGAATGCTTTTGCGGGTGCTGAAAGAATCCGCATCAACGAGGTCTACTATGATCCCCCGGGTGGTGCTACAGAAGAGCGTCTGCTGGAGTTTATCGAACTCTACGTCGTCAATGGGGGATTCGATCCGTCGCACTGGTATGTGACCGACTGGGATGCGGCTTCTTACTGGGAGATTCCCCCTTCCTGTCCCATGGTCAACACCGGGGAGTTCATTGTCATTCATATTGGTCCGGGTGAGAACGACTCCACGGGGCCGGTCTACCATTTCTACATGAACTGCAGCGAGAATAAGTTGTCCAATCTCGGTGAACCCGTTTCCCTGCATGAGGATGTTGACTCAACACATGACAAACTTGTTGATCGAGTCCACGACTTCATGGTTTACAGTGGGGGCACCGATTCGGAACTTGCTCTGTGCTCACCGTGGGCTGGCTGGCCAAACGATGGCACCAATCCGACTGATCCGGGGGCATCGGCGCCCACAGACTTGGGGAGATCGGTTCAGCTCATGGGCGACGATCTCGACAACGGTTCCAACTGGAAGTCCGGTTCTCCCACTGAGGGGGCTCCGAACTCGGTTCTGCCCCTGGTGCATTGGGTTGACAATCTGGCAGAAGCAAGGGCACTGCCAAACGGTACCGTCGTGGGGGTGACAGCGGTGG
>JAKQFZ010001114.1 GCA_029558215.1 Candidatus Omnitrophota bacterium | reverse complement strand
CGTCTGTGTTGTGTTGCACCTGTTCCGTGGACACTCCCCAAAAGTCCTTTGGGATGCACGCTTCATACATTGCCACACGCCGGGCCAACCTCGCACGACACCCGCACGCTGTGTCCTTGCCGCCACAAGCAGAGCACCTGAACACGATGTCATGTTTGGACTGGGCTGTGAATTCAGCAACTTCAGCCTCTGTTCTCATTGCGCCTCCGCCTTGGAAAACAGATTGGCAACCGCCCAATCAACCAATGGTTTCATCTTGGAGCTGATGAACATGTCGATTCCCCTGGAGATTGTTTCAGCTGCGAATTGGATTGTCAGCAGGCTCCGGTCGTCATATCGTTGAACGTCAAGGCCAGCCTCCATCAAACCCCTCCGGAGCCTCGGGTCAAGGGTTGACCTTGATGTCCCGAGGTGTTCCATGGATTCCTTGGTTGTTCCCCTCTGGAACGCATTGCTGTTGAAGTGCCCATCTTTGAATGCAGACAGTGAGGCCACAGCCTTGTCCACGTTTTGCGGCGAGGCCAGGAAGGCCATGGTTGGATAGTCCATGTCTGTGAAATCGCTCATGTGATGGTCCCAGTAGTCTATGAGGTCAGTGGGCGTGATCCCTTTCATGATGCAGAGCACACCCGCTTGGGCCACAAACCGTTCCTCTTGCGGGTGCATCTTGTACCATCTGTCTTTGCTGAACCTGTATCGGCTGTATATTCGCATGAACTCTGATTTGATTTTGGCAACCAGCTTCTGGCGTTCCCGGTCAACGGCCCGCTTCTGGAGCACCTCAATCTGCCTCGGGCGCTCCTTGGATTTTGGGTCAAAGCTGATTGTTGGCTTCAACCCTGTCTTGTCTGGTTGCAGTTCTTTCCAATTGAAAGGCTTGGGCGGAATCTTTGGCTTGGATTTGTGCTTGCGTTTTTGGGCGAGGTTCTGTTTGTGCTTGGTGATGGCTTGCTTGAGCTTTGGATTTGCCTTCTTGATTGGCTGGACGGCAGGTGCACCCACTTCCGGGATGGCTGATGGTTCAGCATCTGCTGTGTGTGTGTGCAGATGCCTGTCGCTTCGCTTCAGGCATCGTGATCCTGCTCCTGCTCCTGTTTCTGTTTCTGAACTCGTTTCTGTCTTAATTCTTAAAGCAGTTCCTTCGGAACTGCATGCACAGCCTTCTGAATTTGAATCTTCCAGGGCAGCAAACGGGTCTGAAAGTGACAACCACTTGTGGCGAATCTTGGGTGTTTCCGCTGAACTTTTCACTTTTTTCTTGCTAAACCTGTTCAAGATGGCCCCATCTTTTGCATTCAGATGTGTGGATTCCTGGTGGCCATCGTTACAATTCACAGTAAAGTTGGAAAGATTGGAGTCATTTTCTGCATTCAGTTGTGTTCTTTTCGCTCCGCTCTTTTCAAACTCGGCCATCGGCACCCTCCAAAGCCTCGCTGAATGGACTATTCTTTCACATCGCTGGTTGGGGAATCCTGGTTGACACGGTGCCCCGCCCTCCAATGCTGCTCGCCCGTGTTCCGATTCACATGGTCTGGTAGCTTTGGTGCCAGTTCCAAAAATGGGCAATCGCTGCAGTGACGATCCAAACCATCCCTGGGCTTGCTCAGCTTCATGATGCGATCAAACCCTTCAAGCACACACAACTTCTTGAGCCCGAATTTGGTCAGACTCCTGCCAGGTC
>JAKQFZ010001085.1 GCA_029558215.1 Candidatus Omnitrophota bacterium | reverse complement strand
GAAGGGGGACATCGAAACCATCTGCGAGCGATCAACCGCATCCGAAACGCGGGTTCGATAGAGGAAGCGGTCGCGCAGGGTATTCTCACTTCGGGCATCATGTATGAATGTGTGCGCAATCAGGTTCCATTTGTCCTGGGTGGCTCAATTCGCGATGACGGGCCTTTGCCAGAAGTCATCACCGATGTGATCGCAACACAGAAGGCCATCCGTGCGGCACTCAAGGGAATCAGTCTTGTCATCATGATGGGCAGCATGCTGCATTCAATCGCGGTGGGGAATATCCTTCCCGCCTCGGTGCCAACGGTTTGCGTGGACATCAACTCGGCGGTGATCACAAAGCTCTCCGACAGGGGAAGTTCTCAAGTGACCGGTTTGGTCACAGATGTGGAGTCGTTTCTTCGCGAACTGGCTTCAGAACTGGTCTGACGGTGCCGCTTGGCACAGAAACCGCCTCAAGAGATCCAGCGCCCGTTGCGTTGCCCATGCTCGGATAGTTTCCCGCGTTCCAATGAACTGATGTCTTTCAACACGCGTTGATGTCTTCGATGAACACGCCATGAACACCAGTCCGAGAGGCTTTTCCGGCGTTGCACCGTCTGGTCCCGCGATACCGGTGACAGACAGTCCTATGTCACACCCCAACGTCTTTCGGACTCCTTCAGACAGGGCTTTTGCCGTTTCCTCACTCACGGCACCATGGTCGGCAAGTGTCTGCTCTGAAACGCTCAGCAACCCGCTCTTTATTTTGTTGCTGTAGCAGACGATGCCCCCGACAAGATAGGCAGAACTGCCAGGCACATTCGTGATCGCTCCGCCGATCAGACCTCCGGTGCAGGATTCCGCCAAACCAAGCGTGAGACCTCGCTCACGGCACCGGTCGCCGATGACCTGTTCGAGGGATTCCTGCTCGTGTGTGTAGATGGCCATTCCAAACTCCGCATCCACCGCATCACCGATCTCGCCAAGTCGTTTTGCGTCTTCGTGAAACAGAGTGATATCCACCAGATTGGGTCTGGCAAGAATGCTCACGCGAAGTCCCGGATCATTGGCGATGAGTGGCTGGAGTCGCTGATCTGCCAGGCTCTCCGGTATGCCGGCGAGTCGGAAGAGCCTTGACGGCATCGCCGCACCCACAAAGCCCCGCTGCCGAAGAAACGGCAGGAGCGTGTCATGGAACATCGGGATCAACTCACGAGGTGGACCCGGCAGTGCCACGATCAACGATGATCCTGACTCAAAGTACAGCCCTGGTGCGGTGCCATTCGGGTTTGGAAAAAATCCCCCGCATTCTGGAACATAGGCCTGCCTGAGGTTATTCTCTGAGACAGTCAATCCTCTGCTGGCAAATCGCTGCCGGATCGCGTCCACAATCTCCTGGTGCAGAGCCAGAGGAATCCCTGTGGCCTGTACGATTGCCTCTCGGGTCAGATCATCAATCGTGGGCCCCAGACCTCCGCAAACAACGACCAAGGAAACCCGACTCAAGGCACGACTAATGACTTCAGCGATTTCGTCTTCGACATCTCTGACCACGGTTGTTCTCGTGACGGCGATCCCCTCAGCTGCGAAGGAGCGTGCCAGGAAGCAGCCGTTTGTGTCGGCATAGACACCCCGCAGGAGTTCACTCCCGACCATGACTAGTTCTGCAGTTCGAGAAGAGGGTTGTACTGTCATTCGTCTTGTCTTTCTCCCGGCAAACTTGACTTCAGGAGAGGCATTCTTATATCACGAACGTGTGCCTTACAGGAGAGGAATAGCCCGGGTCATGTGATCCCGTCAAGACGAGCCGATCTCGTTCACCCCAGCGCCACGTCCAGAGTCATCATGATGGCGAATCCCACGATGGCACCCGCCGTAGCGAAATCGCTGAACCCGTTTCGTTGGGATTCCGGAATCAATTCCTCCACAACGACGAAGATCATGGCTCCTGCCGCAAAGGCCAAAGCGTAGGGAAGGATCGGCTGCATGGCAAGCACAAGCGCAGCACCAAGAACGCCGGCGATTGGTTCCACTGCGCCGGATATCTGTCCGTAGAAGAAGGCCTTGCCTCGCCTCATTCCCTCACGTCGAAGAGGCATTGAGACGGCAAGACCTTCGGGGAAGTTCTGCAGTCCGATGCCAATGGCAAGGGCAACACCGCCGAGCATCATCTGTCGCGCGGCAATCGCGTCCGCCGCGTGTGCTACGGCTCCAAAGGCCACCCCCACCGCAAGTCCTTCAGGAATGTTGTGCAGGGTGATCGCCAACACCAGCAGGACGCTTCTCTGCCATGACGTCTTGATTCCCTCCGCTTCCGACATCTCCAGTCCCGGATGCAGATGTGGCAGGATCTTGTCCACAACATAAAGAAATCCAGCGCCGAGAAGAAAACCCACTGTGGCGGGTACCCAGTCACCCCCCGCCATTTCGATGGCAGGATTCAGAAGCGACCAGAAGCTGGCGGCGATCATGACACCGGCAGCCAAGCCGAGCATTCCGTCGAGGAGTTTTTGGTTCAGACGGCGGGTGAAAAGCACGGGTGAGGCACCCAGTGCAGTGACAAACCAAGTGAATAAGGTCGCCCAGAACGCCTGCGCGATCGGATCGAGGTGCAGAAACAATTCCGGAAGCGTTCCCTGCATCTTCTCTCTTGGCAGTCCGCCGAACTATTGGCCAACCACGGTCACGTAGTTGGCGCTGACCCAGCCGACCTTGTTGTCCAAAGTCCGGATCCGGATCCAGTTGCCTTGACGTTCGAGAATTCTCCCAACATCGCCTTCCTGAAGTTCCCCGATGCGAATGTGTGTTGTGCCGGGCCCCTTGCGGAAATTGACTTTCCTCGCTGTCACCAGCACCGGAGTATCGGGAATCTTCGTAAGAAGGTTTCCATGTGCCCATCCCTGATCGGAACTTTCGAGCGCCTTGAAATGTAGGTAGCCTGTGTCGGCCTTGGCGTCCACAATCAGGATCGTATTTTTATAGAGTTTGCCCAAGGGCTCATCCTTCGGAGACGGGCCATTGCGAACATTGATGAAGTCCCTGGCCACAATATAGGCATCACCTTTGGGAATCTTACCCGTCTCCACCTTGGAGAGCGGAATGGTCACCGCCTCCGGGGTTGGTGCGACTGGCTGCTCGACGGGTTTTTCCGTTGGTTTGACAGTTGGTGCTGGTGCCACCGCTTTTGTGGGTTTGGGAACAGGAGTGTTTGTCGGCTGAGGTGCCGGTTTCTTTGTTGGTGCTTCGGTCGGTTTCTGAGGAATCGCCGTGAAAGTCGGAGTATTTGACGCCTGTGCTTTGACAGTGAATGTCGGGGTATGTGTCGCTTGAGTCACTGCCGTAAAGGTGGGTGTGTTACTCGCCTTTGCCACGGGAGTGAATGTTGGAGTACTCGTTTCGGCCACTTTGGCGGGCACTGTTGGCGTGTCCGAGGCTTTCGGAGCCACGGTGTTGGTTTCCGTGTCTGTGACCTTGGGAACAGGGGTATTTGTTGGGGGGGGGGTAACCGCTTTGGTGACTTCCGCCGCAGCGGTCTGTCTCAAAGCGGGAAGCACAGCGGAGTCGGTCGTCGGCTTGTCCGGTTGTGCTTGCTGTTCGATCACACCGAAGAGCTGATCCCCTTTTTTGATCTCCTTGATCTCTTTTCGCATGAGGGTGATTCGAATCGTGTCCACATCAATGGTGACCCGTGTGTCTGATTCACTGATAATCTTGCCCTCAATCACCTTGCCGTCGTAAAGGATCACCTGGTCGCCTTGAGCGAGACCACACTGCCCCAGCAACAGCAAGAACAGCATCGTCCCCAAGCAACCCGGAACCATCACCCGGGCGAGCCTCTTGCGAATCGGGATCATGTGCGAATTCCTCCCTACGGTTGTCATCAATGCTAATACTAGGCAGTCGTTTGGAGGCTGTCAAGAAACACGAGAGTTTGAAGCACGCCGCTGCTTTGCGATGACACAACCTGATCGACGCGGAGTCTCTACTGCATGCTCTTTTCAGCCGGCTCGACACCCGCCTCGGGGTTGTACTCGATCTTGGCGGTCTCCCGCAGTTTCATCAGCAGGTTTTCCATCGCGTGACCGGAACTCTGCTGATTCAGACTCTCTTCAATTCCTGTCTTGGCCTCGTCAAAAGGAACCGTCTTGGCTTCCCTGCGGTCGGTCACTCTGATAATATGGTAGCCGAACTGGGTCTCGACAACATCGCTGATCTGACCGACAGGAAGCGCGAACGCTGCCTCTGCGAACGGGGGAACCATTCGCTCTTTTGTGAAGAAGTCGAGATCGCCGCCCGAACGCTTGCCACTGGGGCAGTCAGAGTGCTCCGCAGCCAGTTCTGCAAAATCGGCATTCTGATTCTTAATCTGGTCAAGCAACTGTTCGATCTTCTGTCTTTTCTCGGCTTTCTGCGCGTCTGTGTCCGTCTCACTGAATGCAAGAAGGATGTGGCTGGCACGAACCTGATCGGCTTGCTTGAACTCCTCCGGATGCTCGTCATAGTACGCCTGAACCTGTCCCGGTGTGACCTCGCTGACCTCGGATGCCAAGACTTCGCGGAGTTGATCCAATTTCACCATCACGGTGATGCTTTGTCTGAATTCGGCTTCTGTCATGCCGAAACGTTCCCAGATAGCCGGCTCACCTTCCTTGCTCGGTGCCGACTGCTTGATCTCCTCGACTTTGGCATTCACTTCCTCGTCGGTTGTGTTGATTGCACGGGACTCAGCTTCAGCCAAAAGCAGAGTCTGGTTGATGAGCATCTGTGTTGCCGCCTGGCGGAACTGCGCCTGCATCTCAGCGGGCAGCGCCGTGTTGGGATCCCCCGTTCTCTGAGCAGAAAATGCCCGGGATTCACGCTGCACGTCCGATTCAAGAATCTGGTGGTCATTGACCTTGGCCACCCAGGTTGACGGATCCAACGCCGGAGCGGCGTCGGGTTTCTCCTCTGATGACGGCATCAAGGAAGCTCCAGACATCGGCTCAGGGGTTGAGGGCTCGGTCTTGTTGCATCCAAAGCACAAACCCAGAAGCAACACACAGACCACCGACGACAAGACACAAGACTGGCGCACAAACATACGACTCATCCTTTTCTCCTTTGGGAACAAATAGGCGTAGGAACCATCGCGAAACCAAGGTGAGCCGTATGGCTCCCAAGCTCATGCCCCGATTAGGCAGGTTAGAACGCTTTCTCTTTCAAACTCAAGGGGATATTACCTGTCCCAGCACTCACTGTCAAGTGCCCCACACTCCCTGTCAATACAGGACAAAAGTACGAGAAATAGCGGGATCTGTCTCACGATGACTCCGGGATTCACGGTTCTTGTTCCGCTCCGATTCCCAGTCGAGTTCCACCATTCCAAAAGAAAAGAGGGTGGAACTCGCAGACTCGTTCCACACTACACACTGGTTCCGCTTCGGCAGCGTCGCAGAGCCTCTGCAACCGAAGTTCCTCATGGGCCTACGGCGCACCTGAAGGGGATGACAAATCCCCCCTTGATCCCCCCTTGGTAAGGGGGGCAGGGGGGATTTTCGGGAGAGCATGCCTCCACCACCCCTGCGTAACTGAGCCGACGCCCCTTTGGAGCAAATTTCGTTGCTTTTGTTGTGCAGAGGTGTAACATAAATATGGGAGCAGAGGTTTTCCTCTGCTGGGTCGCATTTGTTCTGTTCGGGTCAGAGTGTGCTGCAGGAAAGGAGTACTTGCTATGCGGGTCAGTCTACGTTTGCGTCTTACGGTCATCGGGGTCACTTTCACCATTTTGCCTTTGGTGATTCTGGCGTGTGTTCTCTATGTGCAAAGTCACCGTCTCGTGGTGACAGCCTCAGAAGAATCTCTCAAACTTGCTTATGCGGATCTCGAACACATGACAGACGGTGTCTACGCACTGTGTCAGGCGCAGAATGATTCGGTGCTGCGCGAGGCGCATCATGGAGTCAACACGGCGCTTTTCATCCTCAAGAACAAGGGACAGATACAACTATCCCAAGAAACGGTTGTGTGGGACGCGAAGAACCAGATTTCTGGACAGTCCCAGAGAGTGGAGATTCCTAAACTTCTTTGTGGAGATATCTGGCCTGGCCAGATATCCGATCCAAAAATCTCTGTTCCTGTTGTGGATGAGCTGAACTCAGTTATCGGTGGAACATGCACGATCTTTCAGAAGATGAATGATGCGGGAGATATGCTGCGTGTCGCTACCAACGTGATTAACAAAGAGGGCTTTCGCGCCATCGGAACGTATATTCCAGTCACTATGCCTGACGGCAAGCCTAATCCTGTCCTCGCCAAAGTCTTGAAGGGGGAGATCTTCACCGGTCGTGCCTTTGTTGTGGATTCCTGGTACTTCACCGGTTATGCGCCTTTTTTCGATGCATCCGATCAACTCGTTGGGATGATCTACTATGGCATGAAGGATGAGGTGACGGCCAGTGTTCGCGCTGAGATTATGAAGATTCTTGTCGGTGAGACGGGATATGTCTTCGTACTCGACTCCAAGGGCAACTATGTGGTTTCGAAGGATGGGAAACGAGATGGGGAGTCTATCTGGGAAGCCAAAGACAGCGATGGGAATCTCTTCATACAGGAATTGGTCAAGATTTCTCTCGCTCTGAAGCCAGGGGAGATTGGTGAAATGCATTATCCCTGGAAGAATCCAGAAGATCCGGCACCCCGCATGAAGGTGGCAAAACTTGCTTACTTCGAGCCATGGGACTGGGTCATTGGTGTCTCTTCTTACGAAGATGAGTTCCTCGCTTCTGCGCGGACGGTTGAGCATTCCGGCAGAACAATGATCGGGACGGTCATTGGCGTTGCGGTTGTGTTTGTGGCACTCGCGGTGTTGGCGTGGATTTTCCTTGCAGGTGCTCTTGCACGGAAGATCGGCAACGTCGTCAAGCAGCTGCGAGGCAGTTCCGACCATGTTTCCCAAGCGTCACACCAGGTGGCTGAATCCTCGCAGTCGCTTGCTCAGGGAGCCAGTGAACAGGCATCCGGCATTGAGGAAACATCCGCATCGTTGGAAGAGATCACCGCCATGAATTCACGCAATGCGGACAATGCGCGCCATGCAGACGGTTTGATGAAGGAAACGGCCTCTTTAGTGCATAAGGGCGTGGATGCCATGCAGCGTATGTCAGAAGCGATTAAACAGATCGATGAGTCTTCTGCCGAGACTGCCAAGATTCTGAAGACCATTGATGAGATTGCGTTCCAGACCAACCTGCTTGCTCTGAACGCGGCGGTGGAAGCGGCTCGAGCCGGTGAGGCGGGCAAAGGCTTTGCGGTTGTGGCTGAGGAAGTCCGCAATCTGGCGCAGAGAAGCGCTCAGGCAGCCAAGAATACGGCCGAGTTGATTGAGAATGCGCAGAAGCATGCCGCCGCTGGGGTCTCCGTTTCAGCAGAGGTTGCAGGCCATCTGAATGGTATCAACGAAGGGACACAGAAAATTCTGACGCTCGTCAGTGAGATTGCCACAGCGTCTACAGAACAGGCGCAGGGAATTGCTCAGGTCAACACCGCCGTGTCGGAAATGGACAAGGTCACTCAGGACAACGCTGCCAACGCCGAAGAGACAGCCAGCGCCGCTCAGGAGATGTCTGCGGAGGCTCAGATTCTCAACGGGTTGGTAGATGATCTGAATGCCGTGATCACTGGTTCCAAGGGACAGACAGACCAAGGAATCGCAATTCCCGAGAGCAGTAAGACACGTTTTTCCGCCGCGCCAGTCCCCCAAAGACGCATCGGTGGCTCGCGACTTCTGATCGGGAAGAAAGACACCGACCAGGCTGAAGATCACTGAGGGGACAGACACATGACCCCCTATTGCTCACAGCAGAATGCAATAGGTGAAGTCTGAAAGAACAAGCGCTCCCTTTCTCCATTGTGGGAAAGGGAGCGCTTTTTTTTTGAGTTACCGCTCTTACAGCAACTACTGCGTGACAGAGTCTATCGCCAGCTTTTCCTGTGTTCCAGAATCGCGTCAAACGGATCGGCCGTCCAGTTGGCCTTGCATTTTTGTTGATCGATCCAGTCGCACATGATTGTTCTGCATTGCTCGAGAACATCCGGGGAAGAGTCGCACAGGTTGGTTGTTTCGTAGGGGTCGGCAATCATGTCGTACAGCTCTTCATCAGAGCGGTTGTTGTATTCCCAGGCATCCACGGTCTTGATGTACAGATGCGTTTTCGTTCGAACGGCACGCTGCACCGTGTAAAGAGCCCCGTCCCAGACGAGCCATTCCCGATCTGCGCCGCTCAATCCTCTGAGGTTGTCCTGGTACGATTTGCCATCCCAGTCTTCCGGAATCGGCATTCCCAGCAGATCACAGATCGTTGGAGCGTAGTCCACGTTATACATGAAGGTATTCGATCGCACGTGGGCAGGAGTGACGCCAGGCCAACGGATGATGAGTGGAATTCGATGGATACACTCGTCCACGTTGACGTGATCGGAGTAGATTCCGTGCTCGCCAAAGGCGTCCCCATGATCGGCTGAGAAGACGATCACCGCATCCTCCAGAACTCCCTGCCGATCCAGCTCATCGAGGACTTGCTTGACGTGCGCGTCCACATACGCGATGGATGCGTCGTAACCGGTGATCATGTGTTCAAAGTCGCGCCGGTCGTTGATCGCTCCGGGCATCAATGGATGCGGGCTTGTGTCATTTTGGAATTGCCGATGTGCTGTGAACGCTCCGGTGACACTCTGGTGAGTGCGGATGGCTTCTTCATCAGGCCAGGACTGTGTGACAGGATAGTCTCTGAAACGATCCGCCCAGGATGCATCCATCTTGTAACACCGATGAGCATCCCAGTAGTTGATATGAAGATAGTAGTTCTCGCGGGTGGCATTGCTCTTGAGCCAGGGAAGAACCTTGGCGTTGACTTCCTCGGCAGTTTCGGCCCCTGACTTGAGATTGGGAGTGTGAAACTCACTCCAGCCACACATGAACCAAAGGGCATAGTGGCGATCGGCAAAGTTCGAGAAGCAAACTGGATCATAGCCGTGCTTCTTGAGTTGCCTCGGGAACATCTGATTGGCGTCGTGGGGACCACCATAGTCTCGCGTCGTGATCCGAAATCGAGCGCCAGGGCCGACATTGGAAACCACGCCGTTTCGCACGCCAAATCGCCCTGAAGTCAGACAGGTTCTCGATGGGACACAGGGAGAACTCGCGCAGTAATAGTGATCGAAACAAATCCCCTCTTTTGCAATGGCGTCAATGGTCGGCGACGTGGGACGGTTGTATCCATAGCAGCCCAGATGATCCGGCCGAAGACAGTCTATGTCGAAGTAGATGATGCGCATAACGTGCCCCTTCCTATGATCTTCCACCCAAGAGTGAGATGTAGTCGTTCATCAATTTCTCCTGCGTCTCGAAGGAGTCAACGTTCTCAAATGCTTCAAGGGCAGGATCATTCGTCCTCTGCATCCATCGCTGCAGTTCTCTCCGTAGTCGCTGGAGATCTTTCCGATAACGTGGAACACCAACGAGGTTGCGGAGCGCGTCAGGGTCATTCTGGAAGTCGTAGAACTCCTCTGGAACACGATGGAGAAACAACTCCACGCGACCGGCAATTCGTGCATCGTTCTCACCCGCCGCAAGCATCGCTTTCATGGTGCGTCCGTCCTGAGACTCATTGACAAAGACACGGCTTCCGTTCGACCAGGGATTGAAAACGTAGCCAAACTGTCTGTCCTGTACACAACGAATTGGATAGTTGCGTCGCCCCGCGGTCTGATGAAACTGCGTGAACACAAGATTTCGGTTGGCCTGCTTCTGTCCCCGGAGTACAGGCAAGAATGATCTTCCGTCCATGCTGTCAGGAGGATCAATGCCAACCATATCGAGAAGCGTCGGCATCAGATCAATGCCGGAGATGCAATGCTCTGAGTCAAGTGAACCGGGATGAATCACCCCTTGCCATCGCATGATCCATGGTGTTCTTGTGCTGTGCAGATAGCAGTTTGTTTTGGCGAACGGAAACGCCATCCCATTGTCAGACAAGAAGACAACAACGGTGTTCTGCTCTCTTCCCGTCTCCCGAAGCACGTCCAGAATTGCGCCAACGGTATCATCCGCTCGGCGTACGGAGCTGTAGTATTCCGAAATCTCCAGTCTGACCTCTGGGAGATCAGCGAGAAAGCCCGGTGTTGTTACGGACTGAGGATCAAAGGTGCGCGACGGCACAGCCGCGGGCGGCGTCTGTCCCGGTTGGTACCATTCCGCGGGATCATTGCCATAGAAAGGTCTGTGGGGATCATGGGAGTTCGCCATCAGGAAGAAAGGCTTTCCGCTCGCCTGCGCCTGATCCACAAAGGCACGGGCGTGCTGACGATAGAGAGCCGGGTTTCTGCCCTTGCCCAGTTTCCCCACGTCTTGGGTGTAATCCCATTTGAAATCAGCGTAGGGTGTCGAATGCTCCACCTTTCCCAGAATGCCCACTCGATAACCGGCATTCCGAAGCAGCTCCGGCAAGATGGGAATACCCGCCGTTCGCAAATGAAAGAAACCTTCCCCACCACAGCGATGAGGATAGCGACCAGTCATCAACACCGAACGGCTCGGCTGACAGACCGCTATGGTGACATGTGCATGGTTGAATCGCACTCCTTCGGATGCAAGACGATCAATGTTCGGAGTCGTTCCGCTTACCGGACAGCCATAGGCTCCGACGGCATCCCAGTTCATGTCATCGGCAGTGATGAGCAGTATGTTTGGACGATCGGAAATGATCTCCTCCTTCAGGCAGAACTTTCCTTTTCGGCATCGGGCGAAGAGAATGCTAGACGCCGAATGGTGTCCCTGTCAACGGAGCGTCATCTCCTATCCTTCGGCAGCAAAGCGGAGCATTGCTACCGAGAGATGTGAAAGCATACGTAAGAGTTCACGCTTCAGCGTGTTCCTCTTCTCCCCGTAGGAGTTCACGCTTTAGCGTGTCCTTTTCCGGAGCAACCTAAAGGTTGAACTCTTACGGCTCTTTCCGGAGAGCATGTGAACGTGGTGGCACTTTCTATCGGACAGCGTACCCGACGTCCCTCTTTGATCGCTTGCTTTGGTTCCGTCTGCGTTATATCTTAAATAGAGAACGGTATCTGAATCTTTTCAAACTGAGAGTAGTTCCATGGACAAAGTGAAGTTAGGTGTCATCGGTTGTGGTGTTATATCGGCAAGCCATCTGGATCTCGCAAACAAGTGTCCGATGGTAGAGGTCGTCGCCGTGGCAGATCTGATTCCCGAACGCGCGCATTCGAGAGCGCAGACTTTTGGGGTTCCCACCGTCTACTACAACGATGAAGATCTGTTGAATGATGAGCGTATCGAAGCCGTGGTGCTCGCGATGCCGGCGGGCGTTCGAACGCCGGTTGCCTTCAAGGCGCTGGAGCGCGGCAAACACGTGCTGCTGGAAAAACCCGTGGCGAGCAATGTCCATGAAGTGGAGAAGATGATTGCGATGCGTCGCGACCGCGTCGTCGGCTGTTGTTCCTCTCGGATGACTTTTTCCGGTCATGCTCAAACGGCTGCAGCATGTGTTCGTTCTGGTGTCCTGGGGAAGATTCGCCTGCTGCGCATCAGGGCGGTACATCCCGCCGGCGCTCAACCGAATCCAGAGCCGCCACCGTGGCGTGAGAGCATGCAGCTCAATGGAGGAGGGATTCTGGTCAACTGGAGTTGTTACGAACTGGACTATCTGATGCACATCGTCGGCTGGCAGATCTGTCCCAAAGCGGTGATGGCGCAGTGGTGGCCGGTTGCCGAGAAGATGAGTGCCTACGTCGCCGCGGGTTCTGATGCCGATGCACATTACACGGCAATGATCCTCTGCAACGACGGCGTCGCTTTGAGCATGGAACGCGCGGAGTTTTCAAGTATCTCCGCAGACTGCGCGTGGGAGATTATCGGCACCGACGCTTCCCTGCATCTTCCGATGCATATCCGAAAAGGCGTTCCCAACAGTGTCGTTCTGGATCGGTTTGTGCCTGGAGAGGGAATTGTGTCAGAAACGCTTTGGGAACCGGGGCAGGGTGATCCTGACGAGAACGTGATTACCGATTTCGTTCAGGCGATTCAGGAACACCGGGAACCGAGAACGAACCTGGAGCGTGCTCTCGTGCTGCAGAAGATAACCAACGGGATTTACGGCTCTGCGGCATCCGGTTCATCCGTGGCTGTCTAGCCTGTTGTGGAACTGCTCTTTGCACCGGAGCAACAAACACTCGTTGCAGACACTGCACAAAAACGACAGGGGCGACCAACCGGGCACTCCTGTCATCCAGACGACTTTGAGCAATTCCTGCTATTCCAGCGGGGTGATCTCCAACCAGGCAAGCACCCGAATTCCAGTCTGTGCCGGAGACGGGTTGCCAAGCGCCTCATCGTAAATGAACGTGCCTCCACCAGAGATATCTATTGTCTTACACACGATCGAACCAAACAGGTCAAAGGCGTTGTCGGCATCTATATCGGAATTTGGAGCGAAGACAGGGCACCGAATCTGACCTGCGTTTTCCCACCAGACTCTGCCCTGTTTGATGAGGATTTCCATGTTCCCAGGGGCACCCGCAGGATTCAACGTCCCGTTGTTGTTGATGTGCATCGCCAAGTCTCCCGGGTTGACCGTCTCGATGTATATCTTGGCTTCGCCGGCAGGAGATATCTGAACCTTGGCGCTGTTACCCGTCAGAAGGACCTGCGTGAAGAAATAGACTCCAGGTCTCAGAGTGATCGTCTTGTTGTTGCTGTTGCAGAAGAGTCTCTTGTTCACCGGATCATAGATCTGGTTGATGTTCATTCCTGCAGGTGGAATGATACCCGTCGCATTGTTGTTGGTGACCTTGGCAGCAGCCAAGTCATCATCGGGGAAGTCTGGCGGATCGGCGATGTCGCCACCCGTTGTCATGGTATTGGGTTGTCCGTCAACATTAAGACCATTCACTCTTGCGCCACCCGTCAACGCACCTTCCGCCTCGATACTTCCGAAAACATCCGTACCGTTGTCCATGTGGATGTCGCCGTGAGACGCCATGTTGCCATAGGCATGACATTGGTTGGGAGAAGAAGG
>JAKQFZ010001064.1 GCA_029558215.1 Candidatus Omnitrophota bacterium | reverse complement strand
AACGTCGGACATGATTGATGTGGACCACCTCACTAAGCTCTACGGTCCCCGAATGGCTATCAAGGACGTCTCGTTCAAAGTTGAGCGGGGCGAAATTGTTGGCTTTTTGGGACCCAACGGAGCCGGCAAGACCACGACCATGAGGATATTGACGTGTTTTTTGCCGGCAACAGCCGGAACGGCGCGGGTGGGCGGCTTTGATGTCTTCCAGAACCCCATGGAAGTCCGCCGCAAAATCGGCTACATGCCGGAGAATGTTGCCTTGTACACGGAGATGCCAGTTCGCTCCTATCTGAACTTCGTCGGAGAGATGAAGGGCGTTTCAGGCAAGGACATGAAGGGGAAGGTGGATAAAGCGCTGAGCCAATGTGGCTTGGGCACTGTATCCAACCGACTCATCGGAAAACTGTCCAAGGGATACCGACAGCGCGTCGGTCTGGCTCAGGCTCTGTTGGGCGATCCGGATGTCCTGATTCTGGATGAGCCGACAGTCGGACTGGATCCGAAACAGATCATCGAGATCCGCGAACTGATCAAGTCCCTGGCAGGCAACCATACGGTTATCCTCTCTACCCACATTCTTCCTGAGGTCAGCATGACCTGTCAGCGAGTCATCATCGTCAACGAAGGTCGAGTTGTGGAGGAAGACACGGTCGAGAATCTTGGCGCAAAGCTGCAAAAGGCCAAGACCCTCAAGATCGAAGTGGACGGACCCAAAGATGCCATTGCCGCCGCGCTCAGAACGATGCCCGGTGTCGTGGCACTGGACGAAAAACAGTCCACCGGCTCCAGACACATCCTGGAAGTGGAGACCGAACCAGCCATGGACATCCGCCGCGATCTGTCGCAGAAGATTGTCCAGAGCGGCTGGGGCTTGTATGAGCTGAGCCCCGTTGGGCTGAGTCTCGAAGAGATCTTCGTTCGGCTGGTCACGGATGACAAGGAGGTGGCTCAACAATGACAAAGACCCTTCCCGTTTTTAAACGCGAATTGAAGGCGTATTTCAACTCGCCCATTGTCTACGTGATCATGACTCTGTTCCTGATCATCGCGGGCATCTTTTTCGGGATCATCCTTGCTAACTACGTAAACTGGTCAGAACAGTATCTTATGGCACGCGGGCGGTATCCCGATGCGCCGGCTCCCGATATCAACCAGCATCTCTTCGGAGGACTTCTGGTCAATCTGTCTGTCGTGCTCTTGTTTCTGCTGCCGTTCATCACGATGAGGCTCTTCTCCGATGAGAAGAAAAGCGGCACGGCGGAGCTTCTGTTCAGTTACCCCGTCAAGGACTCCGAAGTGCTCTTGGGCAAGTTCCTCGCTTCGGGATTTGTCTACGCTCTGATGCTCGCCATGACTTTGATCATGCCGTTCATCATTGCCATGCACGGCGGGGCGCTGAGTTGGCAAACGCTGGGAGCGGGATACCTTGGACTCTTGCTGGCGGGTCTGGCGTATCTGTCGTTGGGGCTTTTCTATTCATCCCTGACGGAAAACCAGATCATTGCCGCATCGTTGAGCCTGGTGACCCTGTTGGCTCTTTGGGTAATCAAGTTCCTCGGGGCCGCTGCCGGAGATCAAATCGGTGCTCTGATCAACTACATTTCCATCATCACCCACCAGGACAACTTCATGAAAGGTATCATTGATACGGGGGATGTGGCGTACTATCTCGGGTTCATCTTCCTGGGTCTGTTTTTGACGCTGCGTTCCCTCGAATCCAGGAGGTGGAGAGCGTAAATGAAAAACAAATCATTCATCTGGATGTTGGGAGTGGCCGCTTTTGTTGTAGGGCTGCTGCTCCGAATAGCGCAAGTAAACCTTACGGCGTCTTCGATCCCACTGCTGGGCGGAGCGTTGCTGATCCTGATTTACCTTGTGGTTGACTACAAGGCGGTCTTGTCCGGTCTGGGTCAACGCTCAACACAGTATGGAGCCGTCCAGGCGGTTCTGGTTGTCATCGTTCTGGGCATCCTGTGCTTCATCCTGGCTTACAGCCATTCGCACAGCAAACGATTTGACCTTTCCCAGAACAAGCGCTTCACACTCGATCTTCAGACCAGAAACGTTGTGGCAAGCCTGAAAGAGGAAGTCACGATCTACTGCTTCCCCGACCCCATGGCAGCACCTTTCTGGAAAGATCAGATTTCCGACCTGCTCAAGCAGTACCAGCACGTCAACGACAAGGTGAAGTTCCAGTTTGTTGATTACATGAAGGAACACGGCAAGGCGCAGGAGTTCCGCAACGAGTTGTACTCCGTTCCCGCGCTCATCGTCAAATGTGGAGCCAACAAGGAACGAACCAGAAGCGAGAAGGAAGAGGACATCACCAACGCCATCATCAAGGTGACCCACACCGAGGAAAAGAGCCTCTACTTCCTGACGGGACACGGCGAGCGGGACATCAACGGTGAGACGGATGCCTTCGGCATGGGAATCATCAAACGGCTGCTCGAAGACAAACGTTACTCGGTCAAGGAATTCGAGATGTCTCGGCAGCAAGGGATTCCAGAAGACTGTGCCGTCTTGGTCATCGCCGCACCACAGACCGATCTGTTCGAACACGAGTTGACCGCACTGGAGCGATACCTGAACCTGGGTGGCAACGTGATCGTCCTGTTGGAGCCTGAGACCGCACCGCAGCTGGCAGCATGGCTTGCCAAGTACGGCTTGAAAGTCGGCAACGATATCATTTGTGAAGCCGAAGTTCAGGCAGATATCGCCTCCCTGCTTCAGGGCAAACTGTCAGGCAGGCTCTCCGTTTCAACGGCACCGGTCATTGGCAAACGAAACTATGGCACTCATGAAATCACACGCGATTTCGATCTCGCCACCCAGTATCCTTCCAGCCGCTCCGTGTCCGTGACGGACACCCTTCCGGCAGGGATCACCGCTGACAAGATACTCGAAACCAAAGGCGAGTTGGAGAATGCTCCGGATGCGAGCATTCCAGGCAGCTGGGCTGAGACCGATCTGGAAATGCTCAGACAGCAGCAGGCTCAGTATGATGAAGGGGTGGACATGAAGGGCCCCGTGACGCTTGCGGCACTGGTGACCATTGACCGCCACAACTTTGAACCTGCCAAGGCCGCAGAGGCCGCCGTTGCTTCTGCTACGGACATTCAGAGACCGGACAAGAGCCGACTTCTGGTGTTCGGAGATTCGGATTTTGCGACCAACTCCGGGGTTCGCTACGATCGCGGTGTGCTGTTCACCAACTGCATCAACTACCTCATCGGAGCCAAAGATCTGATCACGGTTCCGCCCAAACAGTCTGCAGACACTTCGCTCACGCTTTCCAAAACTGAGGTCCGACTGATCCAGGTGATCGTTCTCGCTATTTGGCCTTTGGTGGTGATTGCCGTCGGTATCGGTGTGGGCATCCGAAGGAGGCGATCGGCGTGAACCTGAAGAAAATCCTGGTGCTGTTCATCGTCCTTGTGGCTGTTGGCGCTTTCTACTTCTGGGATCAGCAGAAGATCGAACAGAAGGCGACCGAAGAGGAGAAATCGAAAGAACTCTTCACTTGGAAGACGGATGACGTGGCTTCGGTCACTCTGAAGACACCCGGCGACACGATCTCGGTGAAGAAGACCGCAGCGGGCTGGGAGATGATCAGCCCGATCGCCGCAGCCGCGGATCAGGATGCAATCAAGCGCCTTCTGGAGACCCTGGAATCGGCTAAACTGGACAAGGTCGCCAGCGAAGAGGTTGAGGACTTGAGTCAGTTCGGCCTCAATCCCGCCATCTTCATGGTGACGCTGGAAGATTCAGAAGGCAAGCCTTCGGGAGTGCTGAAGATCGGTGATGAAGTCGTGACACGAAACTTTCATTTCGCGTGTATCGGCGACTCCACTCGTGTGATCACGGTTCCGTCCAGTGTCAAGACTGCCATTGACAAGAAGGCCTCG
>JAKQFZ010001060.1 GCA_029558215.1 Candidatus Omnitrophota bacterium | reverse complement strand
CAGAAACTCACCCAACGTTGACTCGTAGAGCAACCTATCCGCGATGAACCGCTCTGCGTCAGGAAAGGCAGCTGACTCAATTACATCAACGATCCGGATTTCAAGAGATTTCTCCTGCTTCATGTAATGGTTCGTTACACTGTTGATCAAACCTTCAGCAAGCAACTCCTCGACTCTTGCTGGATACTGCCCATGGATGTCATGGAATCGTCTGGCAGCCAAGGCAACACGAACAACATCAATGTGACCGGCATTGTATTGTCGCATAGAAAAGCCTGTTTCATCGTGTCCAACAAACCAAGACGTGTATCCCACAACAATCTCAAATTTTACTGATGTGGGAAGCCCTTCGACATCTGCGCGTGTAAAGGGGCTGCCAGTGGTTTCAAAAAGTGTCTCGTCAAGAAACAACTGCTCAACCATTCGGTCTACAGTGTGTCTTGTTGTCAAGCGAAAGGTATATGGAAAGAAACAAGCGTGTATGTATCGCAGCCAGTCGCTTTTGTCACAGAGTCGCCTCCAAAGTATCCTCTGAGAGCTTTCCGAATCGATCCTCTGAAGCCATTCCGCTATCCCAACATCCCTGAAGACATCCGGTTCTTGGCGGAAGCCGTTGAGCAGTCTCCTGATGATCGCTGTGTTAATGTACATCGTCCCGAGTATTCTGCTCTGCCACGATTCAGTTCCATTGAACCAAGGCAAGAGGAACTGGCTAGCACGCAGCATCTCAGCAAACCTAGTGATAGCGTCCGGTTCTGATAGCGACTTTCTGAAGAACGCTGCCTCGGTTTGTCGAGATGCAGTCGCAGTCCACTCAGCCTCAGGATTGCGCCATAGGATATCTTCAATGCAGTTGCGCATGACCGCTCGAAAAAACTTGCTCTCTCCGAGAGAGGATGAGTCTACACGGCACTCGGAGGCCAATCTAAGCGCCAAACCAAGGGCACTCAAACCACGATCACCCTGACCATGCGCATATTCGTAGAGTACCTTAGTGCAGAGATCACGAACGCAATCTTGTACGTCGGACAGTCCAAGCAAGCAGGCACTATTGGGATTCTCAACAATCTCGACGGTGCGTTGGTACATTGCACCACACGACAACGCTTCTGACAGTTTCTCCCACCAATGGAAACGACCATCAAGATACTCTTGTATTCTCTGTTGCTCCAACGTGTTCTTGCTGTATAACCACTGCATTTCTTCGATACTACGGCGCGTCCCATAGATGTGTCGTTTTCGAATCGGGTATTTCGGGCTCTTCTTCCTTGACTCGTAATCCCCGAAAATATGCAAGAATTTGTCATAGCATGAAGGTCCGTAACGCTCCTCCCTGTACCGGTCCACCTTCTCAGCGAGGGCGTGAAGTATCTCACGCTGTGTTTCCATATCCGCAACATACACTTTCGTTCGGGTGGTCAGTAGATAGAAAAGGTCGTGGAAATCAATGAAGACGTTGCAGAAAATCCACAATGAAGCCGCAGTGCACAGCAGCATGAGAACAACTGTGCGTTGCCGGAAAGTGAGCCGCAGACATCGAAAACGTCGAAAGAGGAGCATTGCCACGCATAGAATCATCAGCGTGACGAGTAGATCCGTGGCGAAGATTATCCGCCAGTACGAACCTTTCCAGAATTGCGTCTCTTCGAGGGTGACAAGAGCAGGATGTTTCAGAGTCAGACTGAAGAACAAGCAGGAGGCAAGCGCCGCTCCGATGGAAGTTGCACCCAAGGCGCTGATATCCGATGCGATCATGGGCGAAACCAGGAACGCAATGGTGTAAACGCACCAGATGATTGGAACTGCAACATCCGTCTCCGGGAGCATCACGTTCGTCAGAAAACTCGTTCCCTTGAGCATGATCAAGCCAACGGTGATGCACAGAATCGAACTGACTGTGAGATACAGCCCGGTGAGATACTTTGCACAAAACATCCTTATCGGTGAAACGGGAACCTGGTAGAGGAAGAACGTCGTGCCGTCTTTCTCACGACTCTCGAACGCCGAGACTCCCATGACGGCAACGACAAACAGACCGTAGAATATCTGAAATGCCGCGACGACATCTACCGCGCTCCCCCGCGTTTCCTTCGTAGCATACAACGTAACACCGATGCAGGCCGAAAGAAGAGCGTCCGCCACAAGCAGAAACACAGCGATCTTCCATC
>JAKQFZ010001059.1 GCA_029558215.1 Candidatus Omnitrophota bacterium | reverse complement strand
TATTGACAAAGCGCCTGGAATCTCTTCCTTTTGACGCTTTCGCACCATTCGCTCATCAGGAAAAGACAAATCAGGCAGTCTTCGTTAGTGAAAAACACCCTCTGATAGCGATTGCCACGCTGTGTTATATGGTGAGGGTATCCCGGCGCCTAGTTCCAGATAAACCAGAAAAACAGGTATGCGGGGATAACAGCCGTCAGCGTAAAAGGCAGACCGATTTTCGCAAATTCCCAGAACGAGACATGATAACCTTCTTTTTTCAAAATGGAGCATGCGACGATATTTGCGGAAGCGCCTATCGGTGTTATGTTGCCTCCGATGCTTGCGCCGATCAGGAGTCCGAACAGAAACAAGGTCGGATCAATTCCCATTTTAGCCGACAGGGAGACCGCGACGGGCAGCATAGCTGCAAGGTAAGGCACATTGTCCACAAACGCGGACACCAGAATGGAAATGAAAACGATAGCGGTGTACCCCATGAAGGTATTCCCACCGAATATGTTCGAGAGGGATAACGCAATTCGATCTATCCAGCCGGTTATCGTTAGGCTTCCAACAAGAATGAAAACGGCCATCAGAAAGGCGGTGGTGTCCCAATCAAGTTTCTTCAGGCCTTCGACGATGGAGCCTTTGTTGATGAGTTTCTCCCATAGCATCGCTATAGCGCCGAAACCCATGCATATGATCCCCGCCAGATAGGAAAATCCCTTGTCGAAAAACGAAGAGAGTGCAAGCAGGACTATCAGCGATACGAGCAGGATGGTTGGAAACCACGATTGGACTTTTTCTATCGCGACCGACTCGGTCTTTTCGCGATGTTGTCTGAAGAAAAAATAGAGGACGAATACCGACATAAGCGCGCCCAACTCAACGCCGAAAAAGATGCTCGGTTTCCCTTTGAAAAAGAAGAAGTCCATAAACGTCATTCTGGCGTATCCGCCCAGAAGCATGCTTGGAGGATCTCCTATCAGAGTGGCGGCGCCCTGAAGATTGCTTGATACCGCAATTCCAAGCATCATATTCACGGGATTGATTTTCAGTTTCTGCGCAAGCGCCATGGCTATGGGAGCCACAATCAAAACCGACGCCACGTTCTCAACAAAAGCCGATATAAAGCCCGTCATCATACAGATGAAAAGAATCGCCCAGCATGTGCTTTTCGCTTTGTCCACTATGATCTCGGCCAGATAAGCAGGGACGCGGCTTTCCATGAAAATGTCTGCAAGAACGAGCGTTCCGACGAATATGCCCATCACGTTCCAGTTGATTGCAGCCACTGCTTCTCTGAGCGATATGCAGCCGCTCAACACAATGACAAACGCGGCGGCGACGGAGACAAGCGTTCTTTTGTGGGGAAGGAAAATGAACAGAACGTACGCGGCGATAAACACAACGAGAGAAACCATCGAGAATTCCAACATTCAACGCTCCATATTCATTTTGCCCGCCAAGAAGAGCGGATCGTTTTGGAATATAAACCAAATGAATCTTCATAACAAACGGCGCACGAATCCCCGACTCAGCGAAGCATCATCCAGTTCTCCACTGCTGTGTTGTGGGTTACCACAGGCGTTGGGGTCGGTATGGCTGTGTTCGTTGGAGTCCATGACGGAGTTCTCGTCGGTGTCCATGATGGAGTCCAACTGGGTGTAATCGTGGGGGTATGAGTCTGTGTTGATGTCCACGTTGGCGTATGAGTGGGAGTCCAAGTTGCCGTGAAGGTCGGTGTGTTTGTCGGAACGAGAATTGGACTGAGGCTGTAGGTCAAGCCAGAAAGAGCGTTGCCGTTTATGTCGCAGAAGCGGGCAGAAAGACTGAATCCGCCTGTCTCCTGACGGACTTTGACCAGCAGTCGGTTTTGCCCCGCATTGAGAGAGAGTCCCGAGATGGCGTCCGTATCTGGGTTGAAATAGTCATGGCTTCTGTCAATGTCGTTGTTGTGAATCAATGCTCCATTCAAGAAGACACGCACCCCGTCGTCGCTTCCCGCAAGAAGCCGCACTCCCGACTTTGCAGTATCGGCGATCACGTAGATATGAGCGTAGGCAGCGCAGTTTGTCGGACTGCCACCAATGGTTTCATTGAGGTTGATGAAACCATCGCCTCGACTTGTCGCCGTCCACATCCTTCCGCCGTTGACTGAACCGGGTGCGGGCAGGATGCTTGCTTCACCACCATCAGCGGCGAAATAATCGGTTGTCAGCCTCGTGCTCTTGGAACCGCTGTCATGCGTTCCATTCCAGATCCAATCGGTAATCCAGTTCATCTTTGAGGCAGGACCTGCACGCACATCATCAATGACTACACCTTGCGTTCCAGTTCCCCATGCCTGGCTGTCAATATTGTCAGCAATCAGCCAGTCTACTGAATAGAATCCCCATGTTATTGTGTTGATAGGCACTGAGGCCTCGGTATTGCCCCCTTGATCTTTGAAGCCAAACTCAGTGGCAGTCATTCCAGGAATGTAGTAAGCCCAACAACTGGTTCGCCACGTCTGTCCGCTGACCTCGTTCGGATTCTGATAGATGGTGGCATAGGCACCCGTAGACCGATAGAATCGGCATGCCTTGATCCCCGAGTGGGCACCACTTGTGAGAATCTCATAACTCGTCGCGCCACTCCCGCCGGCAACCCAATTCGTGAAGTCATTCTCAAATCCACCGTTTTGGAGCGCATTGTAGAAACGTGGATCCGGCAGAGGTGTTTGTGTCGGGGTACTTGTCGGGGTTGCCGTTGCGCCACTGCCTGAAACAGTGACCTCTTTGGTCAGGGTCTGTCCAAACCAGGCAAACATATCACGCACCATTCTCCAATCCGTTGTGTAGGTTCCCGGTGTAGTTGGTGCGGCAAACTGGACGCTGAATGTGTAAGTGTCGTTGTTCTCAATGATCCCAACTATCGTATGGCGGGTTGCGGAAAAGGGATCGCTGTCCCCAACCGCTCCAAGCCGAAAAGCATGCGCCTCGTCCCAACGCACAGATTTGTTCTTGAAAGTGATCTGAACCGTTCGAACCTCTCCGGCGACCATCGCGCCGGGGATGGTATCCGATATGTACTCGGAATCATATAGTCCATACGTAGGTGTATTTCCAAAATACTGGCAGACGCCATTATAGATGCCCCAGGCCCCGCAATCCTGGAAAAAGGGATCATTGATCTTGGGAGCATCCGTCGTGCAACTGTCGTGGAAGCCTATCTCCAAGAGCGCCGCAGGCCGCTGTGCCATTCGAGTTGAGGCGAAGTTGCCATACAGTGCTGCGGTGCTGCCGTGGTGTCCATAGCTGAAACCTGCAGCCTGAACCGCCGCAATCTGACCGTCCTGTGTCTTCTGGGCGAGGCTGATGCTTTGTGCCGCCCAGGGTTCGTGACCGCCGTCGTCGGTATACATACCGTCCGTTCCAGTCGGACAACTTGTCCCGTAACATTCCCCCTGGTAGGCGTTGCTGTGGATATCGATCAGGATATCTGTGTTGCCCCGATCGTCGTTATTGCTCGCCAGCGGTTTGGCACGAATCGTGTCATTCAAGCGGGTCACACCTGCACCGGTAATGTCGGTGCATCGTCCTGTTGCATTTGCCCAGACATTTGCGCAACTGTAGTTCTGATCCTTCAGATAGATGTAGGCGCTCTCCTGCCACCAAGGCACTCCTGAAGGGCCTGTGCCTCGAGTCATGTCGAACTCACGCGTCGGCTGAACATAGGCACCATCATTCTCAAGATGGACTCTGAGATACTTGGACACACGCATATTTCGCATGTCCTCTTGCTCGTAGCCGCATATAAAGGGACGCTCAAAATACCAGCCACTTCCGTTCCAGTAGTGCCCATGGCCTGGACACAGCGTGATTCGCTTGCCCGAGAGGCCAACATCGCCCAGTTCGACAGATCGTCCTGACGCACGCTCCTCATCCGTTGGAGCGGAGTACAGTGTGGGGCCGGTGGGTGAGAGCAACTCGGTGACCTCTCTGCCGTCAATGAGCACTTTGACTCTCTCTTCCAATCCAAAAGGTCTCATTGTCCACAAGAACTGCCTCTGCATCGTCTCCCAGGTTGCGTCATCCAAACCCTCAGCGGCTTCAGCAGAGAGGTTGATGAGGACGCCGTTTTCGAATACATCAATGCTCAGGGCTCTCGTTTTTTGGGGTATTGCAGACCAGATCCCCAAGGCAATCTCCTCTTCGGTCGGTCCTACGAGCACTGCATGAACAGCAGATTCAGCATTGTCTGCTGCTTGCTTTGCAGACATGAAGGTATCGCCTTCGGGGCTGTTGAACGCAACGACTCCGGCGAAACATGGGGAGGCAACAAACACAGAGAGAATGGAAACAACAAAGAGCGAAGGTCTGGTTCGCATCGGCAAGGCCTTCCTTTCCTTGCTTCCCCCGACCAGAGACACACTTCACTTTGAAGATATAGGTAAACGTTTACCGTTTCAACAGAAAATGACACCCCTTAATATCTTCTCATTTATCAGTATGTTAGGATGATCAGTATATGCACACGTATGATCTTTGGATAGTGAGTGTAGAGATTCGGTAGAGCCATCAAGGCGATGCTTCCGCCCCGAAGATGCTCTTGGACGCCTCATAGAAAAGTTCGGTAAACCTTCGTCGGAACTGAGGGCTGATGTGGGACTCATTGCTGAACCAAGTGAAGTCTATCTCCGGATTCTGGGACAGATCAATCAACATGCTCCCCCTTTCCGCAAGATAATCCGCCAAGTGAGCACGGTAGAAATCTGCCTTCGCGTTTGACATCGAGTCGCCATCTGGTCGCGTCTTCATCTTGACGAAACAGAGTGGGACTGCAGCATCCGCTGCCGTCTCAAGCATTGGCGGAAGAAAGGATCGGGGACACCAATACCGGAAATCGAACTCATCTTGCTCATGCCCCTGGGGATCGAGCAGAGTGCCAGAAGCGTCTGAACGAAGTCTGTCCAGGGAGAAGACTTCTTCGTTGATGCGTTGCTGAATATGAGATCGTGCTGAGTTCAGTGGTGGACGTTCCGTTTCCATGCCCAATTGTACGCGGGCATCTTCTGCCGCAGATACACCATCCGACGGCATTGCTGTCCAAGCACGAGTCGAGATATCTCGAAGCCAGCTCTCAACATCTGAACGCTTCCTTTGAACTGGATAGATCATCTCGAGAAGAACCGTCACTCTTTCCCGCCAGTCGCTCGGGATGCCCTCTGTGACCCTGTCGAACACGGGATCATCACTGTGGATGAGGGTGGGGATCTTTTCCCACAGAGCACGAGATTCCTTGCCTGGGAGTGTCAGTTGATTATCTCGGAAGAAGATGAAAACCCATTCCGGTCTGACTCCCGAAGCCAGAACATGGTGCTTCAGAAGAAGATACCAGACCGTTGAGACTCCACCTCGGACGAAAAGCACGGAAAGACGTTTGGGGGCAATTCGTTGCTCCAGGTAGCCAACGTCAATGGCCGATTCGACTTCGGAATTCCCAATAAGAACATACGCAGGCTCTGTCTGCTGAAGTTGTTCGATGGCACGTTTATCGAAATCCCGTCGATCGATGGAGCGAAAGTGCATCGAAGATGAGTCATGGTGCTTGTTTGCCGATTCTGACCGAAACAGAAGTGCTGGCAGCCCAAACACGATAAGAATCATCACACACAGCCTGAGCCATTGTCGCTGCAGGCTCTCCACCTGGGTCTGGTCTCTATCTTCGGTCACTGCATCAGTCTCCGCGCGTCTGTTTTCCCAGCCTCAACACGAGGGCTTAGCCCAAGTGTCTACGGGAGCGATCCCGCTAGAACTGAAAGTATATGAACTGGACATGGCTATCGCTGTGAAGCAGAAGTATGCCCAGAAAGATGGCTGCTGTTACAGCAGTCTCCATCAAAAAACTCAGAGTCTTTGTAGAAACAGCAGACGATATCCGACTTTTTACGAACTGGTCATACAGCCCGTGTATCCAAAGGGGCAGGGAGTAGATCAGCGTTAGCAGGAAAATCTGAAGGGCGGCTCGATTCTGAAGTGGTGCATTCGCAAACGGACTGGCAATCACGTGTTGGAGGAGAAAGCGGAGTTGATGCTCCCGAAAGATAAGGAATCCGATGTTTAGGAGCACAAGGCAAGTCCCCCAGCCGATAAGTGCCTTAAGACTCTCTTTCCGAACCATTTTGGCAGCAAGCCGTTCATAGTAGGGGAACAGAATCAACGCTGTGCCGCAGTAAACGCCCCAGATGACGAAGTTCCAACTGGCGCCATGCCACAAACCGCACAGGGCAAGCGTGAAGAGGATGTTTGCATTGCGATGCTTCTTCCACCAGGGAAAACGATTCAGGGACAGCGCAATGTAATCCCGAAGCCATGTTGTCAGTGAGATGTGCCATCTGCGCCAGAAATCCGCTGGACTGGTACAGAGATAGGGATGGTTGAAGTTCACCATGAGATGGAATCCGAAGAGTCTGGCTGAGCCTCGTGCAATGTCCGTGTACGCTGAGAAGTCAGCGTAGATTTGGATGTAAAATGCGAAGACACCTGCCCAAAGAAGGTAGAATCCTGGTTCCTGGACTGCAAAAACCTTGTTGGCATAGACTGCAACTGTGTCCGCGATCACCGTCTTCTTGAAGTAGCCCCAGATGATGAGAGTCAGAGCCAGTCGTATGTCTTCCGCTGTGAGGCTGCGCTTCCTCTCGAACTGAGGGAGCAGGTTTCGCGCACGTTCAATGGGACCTGCGACAAGTTGTGGGAAGAAACTGACAAAGGTTGCCACAGCAATGAAATCAGTTCTAGGTCTGAACCGTCCTCGGTAGACATCAATCGTGTAACTGAGCGTTTGGAACGTGTAGAAGGAGATGCCTGGGGGGAGCAATATCCTCAAGGTGATATCCGATGTCTCTATCCCCAATACAGCAAGGAGTGCCTGGACATTTCCTATGAAGAAGTCGCAGTACTTAAAGACGGCTAGAAGAGATAGATTCCCGCAGACACTTATCCAAAGAAAAGTCTTGCTTCTCTTGGGAAATCTGCCGATACCCAGCGCACAGAAATAGTCAAGTACAGTTGAAGCGAGAATAAGATACAGAAACCAAGGGTGGACGTACCCATAGAAGAAGTAACTGGCGATGAGCAAGAAGCAATTCTGCACCCTTCTCGGAAGAAGCCAGTAGATGAGGATTACGGCAGGAAGAAACGCCAGATAGTCGAAACTGTTGAACCGCATCGGCATCTCTCCTGCAAAAGAGCAACTCAGTCAGTGCTGTTCGGGTGGGACCTTCTCCATCCGAAACCGCATGATTATTCAATCGGATCGAGTGTTCCCGTCAAGCTTGTATCCCGAGCAGGCCAACGCCTGCAGGCACGTGGGCTATGCCCACTCCCTTGGACACTTACCCGATAAATGACACGCCACTCACGGACTCAGTGTTATAGGGAGCATAGACGGGTGTTTCACCTCGAAGAAAAAAAAGATCAAAAAAATGCGATACCGAGCTTGACAACGAAACGTAAATAGGTATAGTGATACCAGAATACTTAAATAGATGAGGAGTATAATGGCACGGTTTCCAGGAATCTCAGACGCAGCAAGCCTTGCGCTTCACGCCCTGAGTCTGTTCGCAAAGAAGCATGCGATTCTGCTTTCAACTCGAGAGGTGGCGGAGCTCCTGGACGTTTCAGAGGCGCATTTGGCGAAGGTGCTCCAAAGACTCAACCGTTCCGGTCTTGTCGTCTCAGTGAGGGGGCCTGGTGGTGGATTCACTCTGGCAAAGCCGGCCGAGAAAGTGACTTTGCTGGAAGTCTACGAAGCCATTGAAGGACCAATGGACCAAAGTACCTGCCTCTTGAGGAAACCAGTCTGCCCAGAAGGGAAGTGCATCCTGGGCGATCTTCTGAAGTCCATGAATGCTCAAGTGAAGGACAGACTGTCGCAAACAACCCTTGCAGACGCTGCTGGGTCATTCGGGAGTGAAAGAGAATGAAGATCAAGCGAAAGATTGTCAGAATTGATGAAGACAAATGCAACGGATGCGGTCTGTGTGCTTCAGCCTGTGCGGAAGGTGCCATCGAGATTGTAGACGGCAAGGCGAAACTCGTTGGTGAGATTCTGTGCGACGGACTCGGTGCCTGTCTGGGAACCTGTCCCCAAGATGCAATTACCATCGAGGAACGAGAAGCGGAAGCTTTCAGCGAAGCGGCGGTTCATCAACGCTCGCGAAACAATGAGCAGCAGTCCGCCGTACCAAAGGCAGGAGCGGGTTTTGTCTGTCCTGGGCGACAGGCTCAACAGATAGAGCGTTCGGGGAATCGCGCCCAAACCTCATCCAGTTTGGTGCAGCCTTCCGAGTTGACCAATTGGCCTGTTCAACTGAAACTTGTTCCCGCCCAGGCTCCATACTTTGATGGATGCGATCTTCTGGTCGCAGCAGACTGTACGGCGTTTTCATATGGAGATTTTCATCGAGGATTTCTCAAGGGGAGGGTTCTGCTGGTCGGGTGTCCCAAACTTGACGATGTCGAACTGTACCGGGACAAACTCAGTCAGATTCTTGCAGCCAATGACATCAGGAGTATCGAAGTTTTGTTCATGGAAGTTCCTTGCTGTTTCGGGCTGACGAGGCTCGTTGACGATGCCCTCAGCCTTTCCGGAAAAGACATTCCGACGAAACTGACCAAGATCAGTTTGCGTGGTGAAGTGTTGGAAACGAGAGTTCGAGAGATCTGAGAGGCGACGAAAGGAGTCTCTTTGGTGGGTCGTTGAGCCACCCTGAATCCCAATGACAGAGGTGGCGCGAAAAGATCGAAATGGAGGACGGTAAGATGTTTTGTTATCAGTGTGAGCAGACGGCAGGTGGCAAGGGATGCGCTGTCAGTGGCGTGTGTGGCAAGAGGCCGGATGTGGCTGCGCTGCAGGATTTGTTGATCCATGCGGCGGAAGGCATTTCCATGTACGCCCACAGGGCGGTTCAACTGGGTGTCAGGGATCGCGAGATTGATCTTTTTGTCATTGAGGCATTGTTCTCGACAGTGACAAACGTAGACTTCGATCCTGAGAGACTTCAGACCTTCCTTATCAAAGCAGGACGTCTGAAGAACAAGGCGAAGGCGCTCTATGAAGATGCCTGTAAGAAGGCGGGGAAACCTGTCGAGAGTCTTGAGGGTCCTGCTTCCTGGGTTCCTGAAGGCGATATACCTGGCTTGATCCAGCAGGGAAACCGCGTCTCTCTGGCCGATCAGAATCAGCGCATCGGAGCAGATCGTGGTGGGCTCTATCATGTGATCCTGTTTGGGATCAAGGGGGCCGCGGCGTATGCCGATCATGCCCAGATTCTGGGGCAGGAGGCAGAGGATCTGTACGCCGGCTTTCATGAAGTCTTGAATTTCCTGGCCAGTGAGGATGCCACTGTGGACGACCTCTTGAAGATGGCGCTGCGCGTGGGAGCGATCAATCTCAAAGCCATGGAACTTCTGGATACAGCCAACACAGGAGCCTATGGACACCCCGTTCCGACCAAGGTTCGCATCGAGCCGGTCAAGGGAAAGGCAATTCTCATCTCCGGGCATGATCTGAAAGACCTTGAAGAGCTGCTCAAGCAGACGGACGGCAAGGGGATCAATGTCTACACCCATGGTGAGATGCTCCCCGCCCATGGCTATCCGAAACTGAAAAAGTTCAAACACCTTGTGGGTAACTATGGTGGTGCCTGGCAGGATCAGCGTGACGAGTTTCAGAAGTTCCCAGGGTCGATCCTCATGACCACCAACTGCATCCAGAAGCCCAACGACGACTACAAGGGACGAATCTTCACGAGCGGACTGGTAGCATGGCCTGGTGTCGTTCATATTTCGGACGGGAATTTCGCTCCTGTCATCCAGGCGGCACTCGAAGCGGAAGGATTCACCGAGGATGGTCCGAATCGTGAGATCATGGTTGGCTTTGGACGGCAGGCAGTTCTCAGTGTTGCGGACAAAGTCATTGAAGCCGTCAAGAGTGGCGCGATTCGCCATTTCTTTCTCGTCGGCGGATGCGATGGAGCCAAGAGTGGTCGCAACTACTACACCGACCTTGCCAAGGCGATTCCCAAGGACTGCGTCGTTCTGACACTGGCCTGTGGCAAGTATCGCTTCAACAAGTTGGATTTTGGTGACATTGGGGGCATTCCGCGCCTTCTGGATATCGGGCAGTGCAATGACGCCTATTCGGCGATTCAGATCGCCGTTGCACTTGCAGGGGCTTTCAACACCGATGTCAACAGCCTTCCGTTGTCGCTGATTCTGTCTTGGTACGAACAGAAGGCGGTGGCAATTCTATTGACGCTGCTCCATCTGGGCATCCAGAACATTCGGCTTGGCCCAAGCCTTCCCGCTTTTGTCTCTCCGAACGTCTTGAACGTCTTGGTGGACTTGTTCAACATCAAGCCGGTCGGCACGGTCGAGCAAGATCTTGCAGAGATTCTGGGTGCCTGAGTCAGGAGCTGACAAATCGGCGCGAGTTTGTGGGAGACTTGCATGACTCAAGTCTCCCCCGACTCGTTCTGAAAACACGTTGAGAGTGTGATAGATCTCTTTAGAAAAGGAGTCATGAAAATGGTTATTCGGCAATGGATCACATGGGTCTTCGTTGCATTTGTGTTTTTCACAGGTTCGGTGGCCTTTGGACAGGAAGCCGTGCAGGCGGAGAAGCCGCAGCAAGAAGTGAAAACCCAAACGACGTGTCCTGTCATGGGTGGAACCATTGACAAGAATCTCTATGTGGATCACGAAGGCAAGCGTATCTATCTCTGCTGCCAGGGATGCGCTGATGCCGTGAAGAAGGAACCCGAAAAGTACATCAAGAAACTTGAAGATGAGGGGATCACCCTGGACAAGACTCCGAAACTGCAGACCAAGTGTCCCATGATGAACAGGCCAATCGACAAGAAACTGTATGTAGACCATCAGGGGAAACGCATCTACCTCTGCTGCAAAGGATGTGTTGCCACAGTGAAAAAGGATCCTGGCAAGTACATAAAACAGCTTGAGGCCGAAGGCGTCACGCTTGACAAGGCACCGGAAGAGAAGAAGCAGAAGGCTGAGTAACTTCTGGTTTGAGGTCTATGCTCAACAAATCACCGGGGTGTGGTTCGGTCTGCGAACCACATCCTGTGTGAACAGATGACAATAGGGGTGTTGCATCATGTCACAGTGGATCTCTCAACTGCTGACCGAGACGCTCGAAGCAGGCTCGTGGCTGTCGTATATCGTCTTGTTTGGGAGCGGAGTTATTACGAGTTTCACGCCCTGCACGTATCCTGTCCTGCCTCTCACGGTTGGAGTCATTGGAGGCATGGCAGGGGGGAGTCGTATGCGTGGTCTGTTCCTGAGCGTTCTGCTGGTATTGGGGATGGCCTTTGTCTATGCTGTGCTTGGAACGGTGTTTGCCGCTTTGGGGATGCAGTTCGGTTCCCTCTGGGGCAACGGTTGGGTTGTCTATCTGATCGGGCTGTTCTTCATCTTCATGGGTCTATTCCTTCTCGATGTTTTTACCTTCCCAAGCATCGCTGTCTTTGAAGGACTTCGAGCAAAACTGGACGCCCGCAAAACGGGATGGATAGGCGTCTTCGCCGTTGGTGGAGTGAGTGCACTTATTGTTGGTCCTTGCACGGGACCGATTCTCGCAGTGGTGCTCGGTTACATTACCCTTTCACTTCGTTCCACGACGGGGGTTGCTTTTGGAATGCAGGCGCTCAACAGCGGGATGAAATTGCTCGCGTTCGGTCTGGGACAGGGCGCTTTGATCGTACTTTGTGGAACCTTCGCCGGTTTTTTGGCGGTGCTCCCTAGATCGGGGGCATGGCTTGTGCAGGTGAAGAAAGCCTTTGCACTTCTGATCATCGTTGGCGCCAGCCTTCTCTTGGTCTATGTCGGGCAGGCGACAGATTTCCCTGATCTCATCGGCTTACTTGCGTCTTTGGAAACGACTGCACCTTCTGAGGAGCAGATGCCTTTAGATCTGGATGTTTCTGCTGAAGAGCCTGCAACCTTGGACGAAGATGAAGCACCTGAATTGGACGACTCCTTTGCACCTGATTTCTCTCTGAGAGTTCTCGACGGTTCAGAGTTTCGACTCAGTCAGGTGCGTGGCAGCAAGGCTGTGGTGCTGGTGTTCTTCGCGACGTGGTGTCCTTCATGCATGGCTGAAGTCCCAATGATCAATGAGTTCACGGAACAGATCAAGGATAAGGACATACTGGTCTACGGAGTCAACTTCCGACAGAAGGAAGACATTCTTCGACAATTTCGGGAAAAGAGGGAAGTCCAGTATTCCATTCTGTTGGACACCGATGGCGTTGTCGCACGTGACTACGAGGTGACAGGAATTCCCTTAATCGTCGGGGTCAGCAAGAAGGGAAGTGTTGTCTATCGCGACCATCACTTACCCGAGAACCGCAGTGCCTTTGTTCAGAGTCTTCTTACAGGGCAGTAGGTTTTCCGAAGCCAGTTTCCCTTACACCACGGGTGTGCCGCTGTGTGCTATTCCAATCGGACTGCGGTTCCGTAGACCAGAAGTTCCGCGGCTCCACTCATCATACTGGATGTAGCAAATCGAATACCGACGATTGCGTTGGCACCTAACGATTGGGCTTCTTCCACCATTCGATCAATTGCCTGTTCCCGCGATTCGGCCAACATCTTGGTGTACTCAGGGATTTCCCCACCGACCATATTCCTAAGCACGGCCATGATGTCCTTGCCCATGTGGCGACAGCGGACGGTGTTTCCCCGAACCAAACCCAACACACCGACTATCTTCTTGCCGGGAAGCTCATCTATCGTTGCGAGAATCATCGCTCAACCTCCTTGGAGTACCTGTCAGTCTTGGCCTCTTCATAACGTGCCCGGACGACCGAGATGAAAAGCAGTACCAATCCAATCAGTACGGCGAAAACGCCAATCTTGGGAAGTGCCTCACCCGGACACCGGCAAAACTCATAGAGTGAGTAGCCGACCAACAAAGTGATTCCCGGGATGAGAAGACCCCAGCCCAGGCCTCGGCTCAGGCGGTTCATAACCCCTTTGGGGTACTCTGCCCAGAGGGTCGCGTCTTGGGATCGGGGAAGTCTCATTTTCTGTGTCATCGCTTTCACCTGCTGATACTCCTGGAAGACCCGCGCACAGGTTGCACAGGATGCCAGATGCTCCTCGAAGGATTTCCGGCTTTCGAAGTCCAACTCGTTGTCCAGATAGGACATCGCTATTTCACGCCATCGCTCGCATAGTTCCATAATCCAGTCTCAAATCGTGTTTCCATGACTGTACTACCAGCCAAGGAAACTTTTATTCATCTCCCTGCAAATAAGGTTTCATTATTTCGCGCAAACGGCTTCGGGCGTTAAAGAGCCGTGACATAACCGTTCCCATGGGGATTCCCAGCACATCGGAGATTTCAGCGTAGGAAGTCTCCTGTAAGTCCCGCAAGATCAGTATTTCTCGTTCCGCCGGTGACATTTCACCCAACGCCGCCCAAATGCGCTCTTCCATCTCCGTCTGCTCCATCTGTTCGGAAGCATCCGGAGTGTCAGCAGGGAAATCCCAATCCCCTTCTTCATCGCTCAGTGAGATGCTGTCGGGGTGTCTGACCTTTCGACGCAGATGCGTCAGGCAGAGATTCCTGAGAATCTTGTACAGCCAGGGATAGAAACGGGAACCTTGTCGGAATGTGCTCATATTCTTGAAAGCCCGAAGGAAGGCTTCCTGGGAAAGTTCCAACGCATCATCGTGATTGCGTACAAGGTTCAACGCAGAATAGTATGCGGCCTTCATGTGAACCTTGACCAGTTTTCCAAAAGCCTCTTGATTGCCCAAGCGGGCTTTCTCTATCCAGATGCTTTCCTGATCTTGTTCAGGTGAATGGACGATCTCTTTGCCCAAACCCGATTCTCCAAAACAGTCAATGAATCACGCGACGAGAGTAAAATACATCGTTTGAAGAATCTCGTCCAGACGATTTCGGGACTAGATTCAGATCTGTATTTCGAGGCACTCCTCGGGTTATTGTTGCCTTGACTGTTCCCGCCTATCATCCGGGTTGACAAATCCGTACTTTGGCCCCTACTCTTGGCAATTGGGATCGAAAAGTGAGAAAGCTGATTGAGAGGAGAATAAGAAGATGACGTTCTTGGCCAAGTTGATTGTGGGAGTCGCCCTTTTTGCCATCGGTACTGCGAATGTCTACGCGGTGACGGTTGTGGAACCAAAGGTCAAACTGGGAGTGGAGAATTTTTGTGAAGATGGCCCCCCGGGTGGTCTGGTGGGAGCCAAGTTCGGTCTCTTGACCAATCAGTCGGGGCTGGACTCGCAGTTTCGAAGCACCATTGACCTGCTGCATCAAAGGAAAGACATGAAGCTGGTCATTCTGTTCGGCCCTGAACATGGCATTCGGGGTGACCGTTTTGATGCACGTCATGAGGATGAGATGGTGGATGACAAGACGGGCATCAAGGTCTACAGCGTGTTTGGCTCATCCAGAAGTAAGTTTGAGGAGAGGCTCGAAGGGCTCGATGCGTTGATCTATGACATTCAGGACGTCGGCAGCCGCGGCTACACATACGTCTCGTCCATGATTGACGCCATGGAGAAGTGCGCCAGAAAAAAGGTGAAGTTCCTGGTCTTTGACAGACCCAATCCGCTCGGGGGAAATCGTGTTGAGGGCAACGTCCTGGAGAAAGAACTGATTTCCTTTGTGGGTTGTGCAGAGATGCCCTACGTTTATGGTTTGACGCCTGGGGAACTCGCCACCTGGATCAAGGCGGAACGGAAAATTGACGTCGATCTGACTGTCATCCCTTTGAAAGGCTGGCGTCGAGACATGACTTGGGAAGAGACTGGGCTTCCTTGGATTCCGACGTCACCCCATGTGCCTCATCCAAGCGTCTGTTACCACATGGTTGTGACGGGAGTTTTGGGCGAACTGCATGCGGTCAACGAGGGCGTTGGAACGGCAGCTCCTTTTGAATACATGGGTGCGCCGTGGATTGACTCGGTCAAACTTGCCGACTATCTGAACGCCGCTGAGATTCCTGGCTTCTACTTCCGACCGGCTTCGTTTATCCCGCGGTACCATAGCTACAAAGAAGAGCAGTGTCAGGGCGTCCAGATCCATCTGGTGAATATGAAGACCGCCAATACGTGGCAGGCTAATCTGGCGCTCATGACTGCGCTTCACAAACTCTATCCGGAGAAAAAGATCTTCGAGGGAGAATTGGCTCCTCAGAGGATAGACATGTTTGAGAAGGTTTGTGGCACCAGGAGAATCCGTGCGGACATTCTGGCAGGCAAGAGCGCGAAGGAAATTGATGCTCAGTTCGACGCCGATCGCCAGGCATGGATTGGGAAAGTGGCACCCTTCATCATCTACAAAGAGGGCAACGAAACCTTCAAGGTTGAGTAGATGAATAATGGAAGGGTAATCCATGCTTCGGTAGCAAGGCTCTGCGCGCTCCCGAAGCAACAAATCCCCCCTTCCCCCCTTGTTAAGGGGGATCATAAGAACCCCCCCTTATTAAGGGGGGATCAAGGGGGGATTCTGTGACGAGCCGGAGGCAGAAAGGTTCGTAGTATTCGTAGTATGCTCGTAAGGGCATTTTCAGGATCACGCCTTACGGCGTAACTACGAACGAAAACGCGGCATGAATGCTGTGCGAAGGCTCTTGTCATCCTGAACCGTTCGCTCTGCTGCCGACTCGTAGGAAGTTGGACGGATCCCTGGTTTGAAGGTGTTCGCCATGGAGTCTCCACTCTACAGAAGTCTCAATCGGTATCTTCAAGAGCGGTTTGGACAGAGAGTCTATAAGGTCACCATTGATGCGGGGTTCACCTGTCCGAACCGCGATGGAACCATCGGCACCGGTGGCTGTATTTACTGCAACAACCAGGGATTTTCTCCTGCAACTGCGCTGCGCTCAGGTAGTGTTGGAGAACAAATTGCGTCTGGTGTCGAGCGACTCAGGCGGCGTTACGGTGCGACAAAGTTTCTCGCCTACTTTCAGCCTTTCACCAACACCTATGCCCCTGTTGACGAACTGAAAAGCCGTTACGAACAAGCCTTGCAGTTCCCCGAAGTCGTTGGAATGTGCATTGGGACACGTCCTGACTGTGTGGCTGACGAGGTGCTGAGTCTGCTGCAGTCCTACGCGCAGCACAAGGAAATCTGGCTCGAATACGGACTGCAGACTATCCATGATCGAACGCTTGCGCTGATACAGCGTGGTCATGATTTCAAGACCTTTCTGAACACCCTTGAACGAACCAGGAATCGAGGCATCCGGATATGTGTCCATGTCATCCTTGGGCTGCCTGGAGAAACTCTTGAGATGATGATGGAGACCATTGACGCTGTGGCACAGATGGGAGTGCAGGGAATCAAGTTTCATGTGCTGCACGTCCTGTGCGAAACACCCTTGGAGCAGATGTATCAGGAAGGAAATCTCCTCTTACTTAGCGAAGATGCCTATGTCTCTCTGGTCTCCGACAGCCTTGAACGATTACCCGCGGATATGGTCATCCATCGTCTTGCTTCCGACGCACCACGAGAGTGGCTTGTCGCGCCCGAGTGGTGCCTGCACAA
>JAKQFZ010001047.1 GCA_029558215.1 Candidatus Omnitrophota bacterium | reverse complement strand
ATGATGGACTCCCCAGAGTGTGTCGGAGCCACCATAGCACGGGTCGAAGTTCAAATCGAGACAGGTCATGATCTACCGTAAGTCTTTGTTATGATTGATGTTATCGCATGATCAGTATTCGTTAGCGGGACAGCACTGATTGTGAGAGTAGGGTCGATAGGGGTGCAACGGACAAGCGACAGAACTGCAGTCTCTAACCTCTGTTCTGTGCCGCCCCATGCACTCCAGGCAGAATGCCTTGACGGCTGCTGATCGGCTTCTCCCTGTCATTGCCTTTTTGTAGTTCTTCTGGTAGACCGTCGGCTTATCGTTCCGTCGTTGTTGGATTCTCTCATCCATCCCTTTCTCCTTACACAGAAATCCTGCTGTCCAGAATCCTATCGAGAAGAATGGAAAATCGAGTTGAGCTGCGACAGGAAGATGGGGCCAATTTCCGTGAGGTGTTGCTCAGGAGGATGAAAGAGGGGCAGGAAGGACTGGAAATCAGGGTCAAGTGGCAAGAATTGCCAGTTGAAAGCAGAGCCTTGACAATAGTAAGCGAATCCGGGATAATGCGAAAGGCTTACGAATGAAAAGTGAAACATCACAACTATCATTGGATACACACATGACCACGGCCAGTAAGTCCGACTTGCCGTTCTTGTCGCTGGTGCCATTTTTCCTCATCACATTCGTGATCGCCTGGACAGTTCTGACCCTGTTCATCTTTCTGCCTGATCAGATGGTTCATTTCTTCGGCCAGTTAACGGGCCAGCATCCATTGTTCTTTCTGGCAGTCTGGGCACCCGCAATCGCAGCCTTCATCCTTGTTCTGTACCACACCGGCATTTCCGGATTGGCTCGTTTTCTATCCCGCCTTTTCCTCTGGCGATGCTCTCCGGCGTGGTATGCTTTTCTACTTGTCGGCATTCCGCTGGTCTTCATTGGCGGCTCGGCGATGAGAGGAAATCTGTTTACTGATCCATTTCCGTTTCCATCGTGGCAACCACTTATCCTGGCGTTGTTCCTGGCCGCCATCAAAGGACCGGTCGAGGAGTTCGGTTGGCGGGGAGTTGCACTGCCGATTCTCCAACGGAAATTAGTGCCACTCTGGGCCGCACTGATACTGGGGGGCATCTGGGGCCTTTGGCACCTTCCGGCATTTCTTCTCAGCGGTACACAGCAAAGCCAATGGTCGTTTGCCCCGTTCGTCCTCGGTTGCATCGCCTTGAGCGTAATCGTCACTCCGTTGTTCAACGCTTCGCGGGGTAGCATACTATTAACAGCATTCTTTCACTTCGTTTTGATGAATCCTGTTTTACCTGATGCCGAGCCTTATGACACGTACATCCTCGTTATAGTTGCAGCGGTGATTGTTTGGTTTAATCGCCAGACCATGTTCACACGTCAGTATGCCGTAACAGAAGTTGTTCCCGACCCCAAACCCGTCTCTGGACTGTCCTGACCACTGCCTATAGAATACCTCCCCATGTGGCGAACCCAATGTGGTGATCGAATTCTCCATGGCCAGGCAACTATCCTGTTGGCGGAATGTGTGCTCTCCCTGCTCGATAACGTCCTGCCACACGGGATGGCGGGCATGAATCCCTGTGAAAGGGTTTTCTCATGAGGATGTTTTGGATAACCGGTGCGATCTGCTCCCTTCTTGTTTCTGGAGGCTGTCCGATGCGGACACGACCACAAGAACGCTCATCTGAGGAAGGATACTACACAGTCTATCCCATTGGCACGGTTGAAAGGAAGGACGGACGAACGTTGATCGTGCTGGATGAGAAGTACCAGGCTGGCTTGAAGGGTCTGGAAACGCATTCGTATGTGGACGTGGTCTATTGGTTCGACAAGAACGACACCCCGGAGCAACGAGCCATCCTGCAAGTGCACCCCAGGGGCGACGTGAGCAATCCCCTGACGGGCGTGTTTGCCACCCACTCTCCGGTACGACCGAATCTCATTGCCATAAGCCGATGCAACATCCTCTCTGTCAGTGGGAACGTGATCGAAATCGCGGAAATCGATGCCTTTGATGGTTCTCCCGTGCTGGATCTGAAGGGGGATTTCTTCAGGTTCTATAAGCCGCAGACCCCGTAGGTGCTGGAAGGAACACTGGGTATGGACACGAGCATACAGGAGCAGTTCACCGGACTCTGGAAACGGTTCTTTGGCGAAGCAGACCTCCCTGTTGCCTTCTTCTACACGGATGAGGTCAAGGGGGTGGACCAGGTCCCCCCTTCCTTCGGGCACAGGTGCATCTTTGCTGATTTGTTGAGGGTGGCCAAGGGGCAATCCCTCTGTTTCAGTGCGGAGTCCATTGGCTGTTTTGGCGGCAGGAGGTATCTCGGCTTTCCCTCAGAGATGATGCCCCAGTTTGAGTATTTCCTGTCTTGTGGCATCCCTGGAGAGCTGGAAGGTGAGCGGTACAAGAAGACCCCTGAGTTGGTGAAGGAGTTCATGAAGGACGCCCCGCCCTTTGAGGCTCCAGGCAAACTCATCGTGTTCAAGAGATGGGACAGACTCCAGGAGGAGGATGATCCTGAGGCCATCATCTTCTTTGCCTGCCCGGATGTGTTGTCCGGTCTGTTCACCTTGGCGAACTTCGATAAGTCAGACTTGAACGGGGTGTTTGCTCCCTTCTCTGCCGGGTGCGGTTCCGTTGTGCAATACCCCTATCTGGAAGGCCAATCGGACCATCCAAGAGCCGTTCTGGGCCTATTCGATGTTTCTGCCCGTCCGTTTGTTCCTGCGGATGTTCTGAGTTTCTCCGTGCCGATGGACAGGTTTGTGACGATGGTCGGGAACATGGAGGAGAGCTTTCTGATTACAGAGTCCTGGAGGAAGATCCAGAGGAGAATTGGCCAGGGATAGCAGGGGAAAACAAAAAAACCAGGCCCACAGATTTCCCCGGTGAGCCTGGTCAGAACATCTTCTCACCCAAGGATCAGACCATATCCTTCAGGTTCTTCAGAGGTCGGATCTTCACCACGTTCCTTGTGGGTTTGGCTTTGAAGGTGGTCTCTTCACCGGTGAAGGGATTGATGCCCTTTCGAGCCTTGGTGGCCGGCTTTCGAACGACCGTGATCTTCGTCAGACCAGGCACACTGTAGGCCCCAGGACCGCTTCGTCCCAGGCTCTTCTTGACCTGCGTGGTCATCGCCTCGAACACGGCGTTGACATCCTTTTTCGTCAGTCCCGTGGCATCGGCGATGCCTGAGACGACCTCACTCTTGGTCATGGGCTTGACAGCTTTCTGTGCGGCTTTGTTCTTTGCCATTTCATGCTCTCCTTGCACAACACATAGGGACACAATCCATTGGGCTCTGGCAAGCCCGACCTTTCGACCACTGGAACCAGTCATGAATGTACAATCGCTTGGGAGGCTGTCAAGCAGGAAAAGGACCAATCTGCTCCTCAGGGAGAAGGCCCACGTCGAAAGGTTCCTCGTTTCTCCCCTTGCAGGGGTCTTGCCCCTGTGGGAGAATGATTTGCCCATGATCGACCAGCACGACAACCAGAGGATCTACTGCCGGATGCTGGGGCACGAAGTGCCCTTTGCCTATTGCAGGCAGGGAGCCTTGGGGCAACCCTGTCGAAGAATCTTCGACTGTTGGTTCGGGGAATTCGACATCCAGGAGTTCATGCAGGACCACTTCACCGCCGAGCAGATCCGGGCTCTTCTTGCCCCGCCGACTGACAAGATGGTTTCACTGGTCGAACTGATCCGCAAGGCACAGGAGAACGCCGATGGCACGGAAAAGGAAAGATGATTCTCAGAAACGAGAACGCAGAGTCCAGTTCCCTTCCTTCACGGCCGAACAGGCGGACTGTTTCATCGAGTTGGTCAAGGAGCGGTTGGGATCCGACCTGGCAGGCATCATAGACGGGTCTACCCTGAACATGAACCACCTGGTGCGGTTCATGCATGTCTCCGACCTCTGTCGAACCCGGAGAGACCAGATGGGGCTGAGCATCAAGGAGGTATCGTCTCAGCTTGGCATTCCTCAGTATCGCCTGAAGGCCATCGAGGGGAACCAACTATCGACTATCGTCCCTACCTTCCTGGGCAGGTATGTGGAGTTCTTGGGCTTGGAGGAGGAGTTCCAGCACTGGCTGGAAAAGAACCAGGATGTGTATGAGTCGCTGGGAGAGAACGTAGACCACGGTGGAGACACGAAGAAGATCCCCCAACGAGGT
>JAKQFZ010001033.1 GCA_029558215.1 Candidatus Omnitrophota bacterium | reverse complement strand
CCTTCTTGCATCCGTCCTTCTTGGCGTTTCAGTCATGCACATTCAAGTGTGCCACTTCGCTACGGCCGATGCATTGTTGGTGCTCTTCGTAACTGCGGCGCTCCACAGTTTCATCCAGGTCGCCGACAGGGGATCTCTTTGGAACTATCTCTGTAGCGCTGTCATTACCGCGCTGGTGTTGGCAACCGATCCGGTGCTGTTGCCAATTCTGTTGGTCTTTGTTGGTGCGTTTCTGCTGTCCCTGATCACAGAAAACAGGTTCCGAACGATCAAGCCTTACTTGGGACTTGCTTTGTTCCTGGCAACGTTTTTCGTTACGCTGTTTGTGACTCATCCCTTCGCATTTCTTCAGAATCTGCCGGTAAGCATTGGCGAGCGGGCTCCCGGATTCTCTGCACTCTGGGCAACGGTCGCGCCACGTCTTCGGATTCTGGGCAGCACCGACTTCTGGGCTGGCATCCGTGAGAGAGTGGATTGGCTCTCAGGACTGCCGTCCAACGCGACCACACTCCCCTATCTCCGAACGTTCCCATACCTGTATCCGGCTGCCAACCTGTGCCGATGGTGTTTGGGATGGCCCCTTGGTCTGGCCGTGATCGCCGGTCTGTTTTATTTCACGGGCAAGCATCTGTACGGTTGGGATCGTTCGAGTCTGGTACTGCTGGGGTGGACGCTTCCGTATCTGGCAATCACCGGTCGGATGACCGTCAAGCAGCCCGGCACGCTCATGCCGGTGCTGCCGTGTCTGTGTCTTTTTGCGGCGGTGCTCCTGTCCGACCTGATCCGCCTGCTGGGTTTCTCCGATGAGAGAAGACCCGCTTCGGTTCAGATGGCCGATCTGCTCGGTATTCGCACGTTATCCAGGAGGTTCTGTCTCTGGCTTGGCACGTTCGGACTTCTGGGAATGCTTCTGGTCGTCTGCTTCAGCGCTTATTACTCGCTTCAGTTTGTTGAGATTTACAGACAACCCCATACCTGGATGAAGGCATCAGCGTGGATTTATCAGAACGTTCCCACCGAGAAGAAGATCGTTTGCGAACAACTCGACCAGCCACTTCCCCGAGACATCGCAGAGCACTCCGCCGACAAGTTTGCCTATCTCATCAACCCCGTCTATGACGAGCCGGACTGGGATACCAACAAGATTTCACTTTTGGCCGAGAACCTTCTCAAGGGCGACTATCTTGTTCTTGGCAGCAAACGCAGCTATGCCGCGATGCTCCGACTTCCGAGCCGATTTCCGCTGATGGCGGGCTACTACCGCGCTTTGTTCAACGGAGACCTGGGCTATGAACTGGTGGCAACCTTCGACAACACCCCCACTTTGTTCGGAAATCCCACCGATGATGCACTGGCGGACGTCTCATTCACGCAACACGATCATCCCAGGGTCTGCATCTTCAAAAAGGCAAAAAAGCTCTCTCGGGAGCGCCTCGAATCCACAATCATGAGTCCTCCTGAGAGCGCTTTGTCACTCAGGCCTTCGGCGATCATTCTTGCCCGCGAAGGAATCCGACTGTGGGCACCCACGGTACGCGCCCCACTTCTGAAGTGGTTTTTGCTCATCGAGTTGCTGGGACTGTTGGCGTTCCCGATGACATTCTCGCTCTGTCGTGGACTCCCCGATCGAGGTGCTGCCATCTCAAAATGCCTGGGCGTTTTGATGTTCACGTTTGTGGTATGGACGCTGGTGTCAGCCGGACTGTTCCATTTCACCAATGCCGTGGTGTTTCTGGTGCTGGCTGTCTTCGCGCTGCTGTCCCTGATCCTCTTCGTCCGACAAGCACAGGAAATAGGCCTTTTTGTTCAAGCACACCTTCGAACGCTTCTGGCAATGCAATTGGTCTACCTGCTGGGGCTTTTGTTTTTCGCCTACATTCGGATGCACAATCCGGACGTCTACTGGGGCGAGAAACCCATGAACATGTCGTTTCTCGCATCCATTGACCGCTCGCTCTCGTTTCCCCCATCCGATCCCTGGATCGCCGGAAAGCCAATCAACTATTACTACTACGGACAGATGATCATCGGCATTCTCGGCAAGGTGTTGGGGTTGCCACCCCACTACACATTCAACCTCGCCTCTGCCGGCATTCCTGCCTTGATCATGCTTGCCGCGTACGGTGTAGTTTACAATCTGACCAAGAGGATCACTCCCGGGATGCTTGCCGCATTCTTCATCGGCCTGATGGGAAACTTTCAGAGTTTTCTGCGACTGTTGCACAATCTGACAACCGTCGCATCAACCGTGCAGGGGCATCCATTTCAAAGTGTCGGTGCTCAGTTGGAAAGACTCAATGCCGGTCAAGGATTGTTGTCACGGCTGCTCTATTTCGTCGCCGGCCTTTGGGCATCGCTCAAGTACGTGCTCTCTCTCGTTTGGAGCGCGGGCTGGAACCAGACCGATGGCCACGGGCACATTCCTCTTGTCGGTTTCGATAGTTATTACTGGAAATGCGGTCACGACATCATCCCGCAGACCGCCGCCAATGAGTTCCCACTGTGGTCATTTCTCTTTGCCGATCTTCATGCGCATATCATCGTCATGCCCTTTTTCCTGCTCTTCATCACACTGTGCCTGAATCTGCTTCTGGCAGTCGGGTGTTCCCGACCAAGTGCCACATCGGGAAGGCGGCTCCTGGCGGAAGGAGAACCGGAGACTTCTTCCAACGCAACGGATCGTGCCGAGCATTACGCCAGCGTTCCTTCTTTTCTGTTCCCGTGGAGATTTCTCGTCTATGCGTTGTCGTTTGGTGTCGTCGGGTGCATCAACGCATGGGATCTCCCCTCAAGCGTTCTGATCCTGCTGATGACACTGGGATTGCTTCTGTTCAATTATCGGCTCGAATGCAGCGTGGGTGCGCTGCTCCGGGGTGTACACTGGATGAAGAAGATGCGCATTGCCCGAGCCTGGCAACGCCGGCTCTTGATGGCGGCTCACCGAACGCTCAATCAGATTGTCGTTCCTTTCTTGCTGATTCTGGTCACGGGTTATCTGCTCTTTCTTCCGTTTCACATCCATTTCAATCCGGTCATCAAGATGAGTCTTGAGAGTGTCAATCTCTTGCGCTACGGAATGACTAATCCCTTGGCATTTCTGAAGATATTTGCGTTCTTCATCTTCATCCTGGTCGGATACCTGGTGCTGCGTCTGTATCGAATCAGCCGATGGAGCATGTGGGCTTTGATTCCCTGCCTGCTGTTTTTGCTGTTGCCGCAAGGTCTGGTCGGCGTCACGAAGCTGATAGAGCGTTTTGGCGCAAGTCCCTGGCGAGTTCTCACTCTCTGCTCTCAGTATCATCTGGCGGCATCTCTGGTGCCCGTGGTACTGCTGGCCTTGACCTTGATGCTCCGAAGAACCAATTCCAAGGAAGCTTCTTTTGGGTTGATGCTGTGCCTGTTGGGACTTGGCATCGCCTGCGGGTTGGAGATTTGGTACATTCAGGAATTCATGGGGGCGCGTTTCAACACGTTGTTCAAGCTGTATCTGGAAGTTTGGAATCTGTGGTCACTGGTGGCCGCATACTTCTTGTACCGAACCTTCGATCCCTCCTGGACATGGCCACTGCTTTGGGCACGTGTCTTTCGCCGAACGGTCAAAGTTGTCTGGGGAGTGAGTTTCGCCTTTCTGCTGC
>JAKQFZ010001032.1 GCA_029558215.1 Candidatus Omnitrophota bacterium | reverse complement strand
GACCGCCTCGATTCTCTCCAGAACAGAACGCGTCAACTCTTCAGAAGAGATCCCCCGACAGGCCAACATCGGTATCAGTTCATCTGCTGTCTTGCTCCAAAGCGTCACAAGAGCCTCCCTCCCGGAGTGGGTCACCGGGACAAATCAAGTCATCACCAACAGTCTAGTTTTGTACCACTTGAGCGCTGAAGATGTCAACCAAAGCAGGGCTGGTCTATTGAGCCCAGTCCACACGGAATCCAGTCCCTTCTGCGTTATAGGGGAACTTCACAAGAACTGTACCGTCGCCAGTCTCACTCACGCCGCATTCGACAGCATCTCCCTGCTTTGTCCTGGCTTGAACGGAAGCAACCTTTCTGCCTGCCGCAAAGAGGCGAACACAACCCTCAGTACCGTCGGGACCCTGGATGAAAAAGGTGGTGTGGTCAGCAGTCTCCTTCTTGCCCATCAACCGATAGGTGGCATGAAGAATCTTCGGGATCGGGCTCTGCATCGCCTCAGAAACGTCCAGCAGAACTGTACTGCAGTTGGGCTGAAGCGCCACGTTACTCGTCAACGGAAGATCTTCGTGGTAGATATCAAGGAATCGTCCGTCGAGTGTCTGCGTCGTTCCAAAAGTGTGCGCAACCAGATAGTTCCCGCGCCGAACGCTCAGGAAACCCGCTTCCGTCAAATCACTGCCGAGATATCGCGTCGCACTCTCCCGAATCAAGTTCAGAAAGGCTTCCCGCACAGTCGCATCATGAGAACAGAGTTTGGGAGTGATTCTCGAGGCAATCACATGTCCCTTGCCGTAAGCATGATGCAGATAGCGCAAGTCTGACTTGCCTTCGTTTTCTTTCCAGTCCGAGTACTTGACACCAAGTTTCTTCAAGAGATGGGCCTGTGGATTCGGAAATCCTTCCGCCTTCCAAAACATCTCAATGTCGTCGAAGGAGTCTTGCCCATCAAAGAGCATCAGGACGCCACCACTCTTGACCCACTGCGCCAGTTGTTCATGGTAATCCGACTGTTCGGGCTTCCAGGCGTCGTAGGAGACCAGGAGCATCTGGAACAAATCCATGTAACCTTTGTCATGAAGCCTTTCCGCGGGAACACTGCACACCGGCAGTCCCTGCTGCAGAAGAGGCATCAGAATCCCGAACAAGGGATCCAACTTCGGTTGGTGATTGTTCTGCCACATGGCAGTATCACCGATCAACATTCCAATACCATGGGTTCCCCCCTGAAGATCATGCACCGCGCCGAGAGGCGCATCCTGAAGAACGGTCAGGGCGGACATCAGAATCGTTCGGTAACGTGACGGAGCAGGAGTTCCGCCTCCGGTGCTGTAGCCAGGCAGGAAGATCCGGTCTGGCCAGGGCATGGCTTCGTAGGTGTTCACGTCAGGAAACATGAGTTTCGCAACGAGGCATTCCTTATACCAGACATCATACTCATCCCAACGATGCGATGGATCGTCCTCAACAGGATCGCCAAGCAGATAGAGGATGAGATCGGATCCCCGAACCAGGTTGACGAAATAATCGTACAGCAGATAAGCCGAATCGAAGAATGTGGCGTTCTTGTCGCTGTAGTTCGCCAATGCCCAGCGAACAGGCCCTGTCCATATTTGGCCGATGTAACCTTTGTGGCCCGTTATTGAAAGGGATGTGCCAAGAGGCGCGACAAGACTCGCCGGAATGTTGCTGTAGAGGCTGTGGATCGGAATGTAGAAATCAACATCGCGACCGGTTTCAGCGGCATATTCCTGCGTGTACTCTTGCAGTTCCTGCTCCAATTGATGGTAGAGTTTGTTCTTCAGTCGCGCCGTCTTGAAAAAGGCATCCGGAGACGTGTGGGAAGGCACCCATGGCGTTCCATACTCTTTCTGAAAGGCTTTCTGAAAACTCTTCTCGTAGCCCGTGAAATTGTGTGCCAGTGGTTCTTCGGGATAGATCGCTTTCGCGCCACCGTCAATGGCATTGCGAACCTGGGTCTTCAGATAGGCCGTCCATCCTTCAGTCGGGAGCATATAGGGTCGAACACCAGCACAAAGAACCTGGGTGCCATCTTGGGTGAGTTCGATATCCTCTTCGTGGTTCACCCCATCGAAAGTGCCCCGTGTATAGTGCCATCCGGCATCGGAATCAGCAAAAAACATACGCTGAGGGCAAAATCCCTTGTCTGCCCAGGACTGAAGCGTCCGAGCGATATCGTCATCAGGAACTCCATGACGATGGACAATCACCGCATCCACCGCAATCGCGATGCGCGGATCGTAGGATGTGTTTGTCTGAAAGGTCACTTTGGGTTCTGAGGCGGAGAGAATCCGTTGATCCTGGACTCCAAAGCCAAGAAACTCATTCATATCAAACATGGTGGCTCCTCCCAAGGTTGGAATGGCAAGAAGAAACAGAAGCATTTTCAGCGCAGTTGGCACGTTGTGTCTCCCAAGCGTCAGACATCCAATACAACCCGAAAAGCTTCCTGAGGCAGATTCACTTTCCCGACTTTTTTCATTCGTCTCTTGCCTTCTTTCTGTTTCTCAAGAAGTTTCCTTTTTCGGGTAATATCTCCGCCATAGCATTTGGCTGTAACATTCTTGCGAATCGCCTTGACCGTCTCACGGGCGATGATCCGGTTCCCCACCGCAGCCTGAATCGCCACATCATACATCTGCCGCGGAACCGCCTTCCGAAGTTTCTCCGCCATCGAACGGCCACGCAGTTCGGCTTTCGAGCGATGACAGATCATCGAGAAAGCGTCCACAGGATCCCCGTTCAGAAGGATGTCAAGTTTGACCAGATCGCCCGCCTGATATCCAAAGAAATCATAGTCCAGAGATGCATACCCACTCGAAACGCTCTTGAGACGATCATAGAAATCAGAAATTACTTCATTGAGTGGGAAAAGATAATAGAGGATGACTCGGTTGCCAGGAAGATACTCGGAGCCTTTGTCCACTGCGCGCCGATCCATTGCCAGCCTCATGATTCCACCAACAGTGTCCTGCGTGGTGATGATCGTCGCTCGAATGAAAGGTTCTCGAATCTCCGCAATCTGGGTCGGCTCGGGCATCTTTGTGGGATTGTCTACGTAGACAACCTCCCCTGAGGTGAGAAGAATTTCATAGACCACGCTGGGAGCTGTTGTGACCAGTGCGAGATCGTACTCCCGCTCCAGACGTTCCTGAATGATCTCCATGTGCAGCAAACCGAGAAAACCGCATCGGAACCCGAACCCAAGCGCCGCGCTGCTCTCTGCTTCAAACTCAAAGGAGGTGTCGTTCAGATGCAGCTTCTCCAGCGCGTCTCGAAGCGACTCGAAGCCTTCCGCCTCGGATGGATACATCCCGCAGAAGACCATTGATTTCATCGGCCTGTAACCGGGCAAAGGTTCTGTGGCAGGATTTCGCGCCAGCGTCAACGTCGCACCAAGCGCCAAGTCTTGCAGTTCCTTAATGTTCGCCATCAGATAGCCGACTTCCCCCGCACTCAATTCATCGCACGGAAGGGACTTGGGGGTGAAAACACCGGTTTCGATGACATCATACTCTTTTGATTGTCGAATCTGACGAATTCGATCGCCTCTCCTTACACTTCCATCGAAAATGCGCAGATACGCCACCACCCCGCGATAGGTGTCATAGACCGAGTCAATGACCAGAGCCCGCATCGGAGCCTCACGATCTCCCTTGGGTGGAGGAATACGATGAATGACCGCTTCGAGAATGTCCTCGATGCCGGTACCCTGTTTCGCACTGCTTGTGAGCATCTCGTGCTCTTCGGCACCCAAAATGTCATGAATCTGAGCCATCGTGTTCACAACATCAGCGCCGGGAAGATCAATCTTGTTGATCACCGGGATCACTTCCAGATTCAGATCGAGTGCCTTGTAGAGGT
>JAKQFZ010001030.1 GCA_029558215.1 Candidatus Omnitrophota bacterium | reverse complement strand
CTATGCCTACTATGTGGAGAACAACGTTCTGCATGTCGTGCCGGCAGGGAAACTGGGTGAGGACAAGGTGCGCACAGTGACCCGGGTGATCGTTCTTCAGTACATCAACCCTGCGGTGATGCAGAAGACGATTGAAGACCTGACAGGTCAGCAGCAGTCAGGCTCGGGCGGACGCAGCGGTGAGACGCGCCAGAAAGTCGAAGTGGGCATTCTTCCGGAGATCAATGCGGTGGTCATCGCTGGCGTTCCGCGTGAAGTCGAGGAACTGGAGAAGATCATCAAGGAGATGGATCGCAAACCCATGATGGTTCGAATTGACGCCCGGTTTGTCGAATTCAACTGCAAGGAAGCGGTCAAGACCGGCATGGAATGGTATGTCAACAAGGACTTGCAGTGGGGCAATTACTCAAAGGTCTTGAGCAATTTCAACCTGGGTCTGATCAACTCATCGGGAACCACGGCGGGCACGTCTGCAGGGAACCTGGTTTTTGGCTACTCCTCAGACGCGCTGGCCTTGATGGCCTTTCTGCAGGCTACCGCAGAGAGAAGCCGGGTACGGGTTCTGGCCAACCCAAACATTCTTGTCGCCAACCACACCCTTGCCAAGATAGACATCTTGGATGAGCGTCCGTACGTAACCACCAATGTCAGCCAAGGGGTTATCACCGAATCTGTGAATTACCGTGAGACGGGCATCAAACTCGAAGTCACTCCCCATATCACTGAGGAAGATAGCGTTTTGATGAGCGTCACGCCGGTTCAGCAGGTGGCTGGACCCTCTGTTGTACTGCAGAACTCGACTGCGTTTGGTGTGGCGACTCGGCGAACGACAACGGATCTGCTGGTTCGCAATGGAGAACCCGTTGCGATTGGTGGCCTGCGGATGACGGATCAGCAGAGCGCTCGGAAGAAGGTACCTCTTGTTGGTGACCTTCCTCTAATAGGGAAGTTGTTCCAGCGCAATGAGGTCGAGGACAATGAAACAGAACTGGTGGTCTTCATCACGCCCCACATCGTCAAGGATTTGATCCCTCAGATGAGTGACGATGATGTTGCCAACTATAAGCAGGTGGAATGGCCCCTGACCCGAGTTGACAAGATAAAGGAAGAAGAGCGTTTGCAGTATTACCAGAAAGATACCCCTGTTTACAGTGAAACCAAGATGTTCAACACAGGTAATTGAGGGGTTTCGCCAAGTCAGAATCAAGGAGAGATCAGGGGAAGCATGGAGTTCATTGAACTACTCAAAGCGACGATAGACAAGGGAGCGTCGGATCTCCACATTACCGTGGGAGTTCCGCCGATGCTCCGTATTGACGGGGAGTTGCGCTGTGTTGAGGGTGCGGCCGTGCTCAGACCCGACGACACGCGTTCGGTCATCTATAGTATTCTCTCCGGAGAGCAGAAGGCGAAGTTTGAAGAGCATTTTGAACTGGATTTCTCGCTGGGTGTTCAGAATCTTTCGCGTTTCCGAATCAATGTTCACATGCAGCGAGGAACTGTTGCTGCTTCCATTCGAACCATTCCCAAGAACATTCCCAAGATTGATGATCTCGGTCTTCCGGCTATTGCCAAGGAACTGGCGAAGAGACCGAGAGGGCTGGTGCTGGTGACCGGACCGACAGGTAGCGGAAAGAGCACGACGCTGGCTTCCATGATCGATCTTATCAACAGCGAACGCAGCTGCCACATCATCACGATCGAGGATCCAATCGAGTATCTTCATCAGCACAAAACGTCGGTCATCGAGCAGCGCGAAGTGGGAGCGGATACCTCGTCGTTTACTTCGGCACTGAAGTACGTGCTGCGGCAGGATCCGGACGTTATTCTCATTGGTGAAATGAGGGATTTGGAGACCATCGCCGCGGCGATCACCGCAGCCGAGACAGGTCACTTGGTCTTCGCGACACTCCACACGACGGATGCTGCGCAAACGGTTGATCGAATCATAGACGTTTTTCCATCCTATCAACAGCAGCAGATTCGGATGCAGCTGGCTTCGACACTGGAAGGGGTTCTTGCTCAGCAACTTCTGCCGAAATCTTCAGGAAAAGGCCGAGTGTGTGCGATGGAAGTGCTCATCGGAACGCCTGCTGTGCAAAACCTGATTCGCGAAGAAAAGACCCAGCAACTGTACGCCACGATGGAAGCAAGCAACCGCGTCGGGATGCAGACGCTCGATCGCGCGCTTGCCACGCTCTACAAGCGTGGTCTGATCAACTACGAGATGGCGCTCCAGAAGGCGCATAAGAAGGAAGAGATGATTCGAGTTCTGACCATGTAGTGCCTCCGATCGTCTCCTGCTTTGGTTTTGAGGAAAAGGAGTGAGCAGGCGATACCCAAGCGGGTACTTCAGACAGGACAAGAGTGATTCTACTGCGGGATGCAGTCTTCATTCCAGTGCCAGCACTCCATGGAGGCGGTGCTTTTGCAGTCGGGGAGTCTGTCTGTTGGGGATGGGCTCAGCATCTCGTCACAGGTAGGAGTTCAGGACGTGTTTGACGATATCAGGCGAGACTTGGCGGACTTGTTGGACGCAGAAAGGTACAGACACAGCGTCCGGACGGCACGGGTGTGCCGAGTTCTCGCGAGGCGATACGGCGTGGATGAGGAACGAGCCTATCTGGCAGGGCTTCTTCACGACTGTGGAAAGGGAAGATCCTTGGAGATTCTCTATGGAGAGCGGGCAAGGGAACTGGAACGGCTTGACGCTCTGACCTTGGAGACAAGGGCACTGCACCACTCATTCATTGGTGCTCATCTCTCGCGAACGCGTTTTGGGGTGGAAGACGCGGAAATCCTGGATGCTATCTGTTTCCATCCGACCGGATCTGACGATTTTGGACTACTGGGTCGGATTCTGTATCTGGCGGATTATCTTGAGCCGGGAAGGAAATTTCCCGACCGGAAGAAACTTCTCGACCTGGCGTTTGACGACCTCAATGGAGTGCTCATCGAAGTTATTGAGCGACGGACGACGCATCTGAAATCCAAGGGTCGAGCTGTTCATCCAAGGACAGAAGAGCTTTGGCGAGTCGTGCAAGAGGAAGCCAATCCGGTCGAATGTATGATCAGGAATTCGACCAACGGTTGAGGGTTTTCCATGCGGTAAGTGTGGAGTCCTCAGACGTTGTTGTTCAAGGTGAGAGACTGCGATGGGGTTCGAGGTGACGAGAGATGGAACGAAAGAGGTGATCACTGATCGAGCCTTTGGAAATCGTTCGTGGCGCCATGCAGGCTGCGGAAGACAAAAAGGCAACGAATCCGGTGGTGGTTCATATCGGGGAGATTTCCGCTTTTGCGGACTATTTCCTGGTGTGCAGTGCGGACACTCGGATTCAGTTGAACGCGATTTGCGACCAGATTCAGAAGGCTCTTGGAAGCCAGGGTTTGTACCCCAGCCATGTCGAGGGATACGGTCAGTCGGGTTGGGTGCTGATGGATTACGGAACAGTGATCGTTCATGTTTTCCTGGAGCATCTGAGGAGTTATTACGCGCTGGAGGATTTGTGGGGAGACGCCCGACGGGTGAACCTGCGGGAACCCGATCGGTGAGGGCGAGGGCTGAATGAGCAGATGGAGAGAGTCGGCCGGTCTTACGAGCAGGAGCCAGTCCATGGTTTGGACTGGTCTTAGGCATTTTGGGTTCACGACGCAGCGAACAACAATGACCATGAGGGTCATGTGTGAGGATAACCCGTGCGCGGGTAGTAATCGGCGCGCTTCTGGCGCACAAACCATTTGAGGAGACGAGAAATATGTTAGACATCAGGAAAGGACTGGAGCGCAATCGGTTGCTGCGAGTTTTCATGGTGGCCGTGATTGGGCTTCTTATACCCGCTTTTGCCCAGGCACGCATCACGCTCAAGCAACTCAATGACCTGACCATCGAACGTCAAGGAATCATGCCGCGCAGTGAGATCACGGA
>JAKQFZ010001024.1 GCA_029558215.1 Candidatus Omnitrophota bacterium | reverse complement strand
GTATGCCTATCTCCTCGAGCAGGGAGCCTCAGACAAGTCTTCTTCACAGTCTTATTCTACTCAGGAGGAGGAACCTGCGTTGCCGTCCTCATCAAGTTACACAACTCCTCGCTTTTCCAGCTCGTCTGTCCAGCGACAGATTTATAAAGCCGCGTGACCTCTTTACTTCACAAAATGGAGGTGAACAAGACATGAAACGCGGAAGACCCTCGAAATGTCCTTACTGTGGCTCGTCCTCGACCGTCTCGAAAGGCTATCGCAAGACCTCAACCCTGGGGTTGCGTCCTCTTCGACGGTGCCGCTCGTGTGGTAGACGCTTCACGATTAAAAGGCCTGTCAAGTAAAAACAACCCTGACATCCATCCCTTCTTTTTCTTTTCTTTCTTTTTCAGCGCATGTTCACTCAAACACCCATTGCTTGGTGTCCGGATAAGTCTTGGAAAGGAGACAACCAAAGAAACTCAAAGTTTGAAAACAAGGATTGAATACGCAAGTGAAGTGTTTTTGTAAGGCAACGGATCGCATGGCGATCCAACGCACTCAATGGAAAGGAGATTCACGATGAATCTCATCCTGCAACGAAGTACCCTGGCGGAGATCTGCCAAGGGATGGCCAAGCTCCTGGCCAAGAGCCCGTATGGCCTGCAATTGATCAGCAGCCTTGGACACATTGAAGCTAGAGCCACACTCCTGCAGCAAACCCTCATCTATCGAAATGATGTACCCAGAAATGCCGCAGGTGTAGATACTCTCACCCTTACCAACGACACCCTCAAAAGTATTAACGCTCAACGCGGAGGTGAAGGTTGCATCACATTCACAACCACCGAAAATCACGCCATCCACGCCGAGTGGCAGACCGGACGTCTCCACTCAAGCCACCAGTTTGACAACACCGACTCCTTCCCGGAGATCTCACTTTCCGAGGAAGTAGAGTTCACACGACTCGACACGGAGCGATTCCGTGACTACTTCAACACCTGCTCTCAGGTCATTACGGCTGAGCGTGCCCGGTACAGACTTGATTGCATCTGCCTCGATGGAGACAAAAGCCAGATGATGGCCACCGATGGGAGACAGATCTTCATCGGAAATGGCATCTCTTTTCCCTGGCAAGGGAAGTGCCTGCTTCCTGTAGGCCCGACTCTGCCTGACCGCGTCCTCTTCAGCGGAGGCAACCTCTGCGTGGCCAGGTCCGGCAATGAACTCCTGTTCAGGAATGGATCCTGGACCTACCGGGCCCAAACCCCTGAACCCAACTTCCC
>JAKQFZ010001016.1 GCA_029558215.1 Candidatus Omnitrophota bacterium | reverse complement strand
CTCGGACGCGCCAAAGGAAACCAACTGGAAGGTCTCAAGGCGCAGCATCCATTTGTGGAACGTGAATCTGTTTTCATTCTGGGAGACCATGTCACTTTGGAGCAAGGCTCCGGCTGTGTGCACACGGCGCCGGGACATGGCCAGGAAGACTACCTAATCGCCTTGAAGTACGGCCTGCCTGCGTTTTCCCCAGTGGACGACGAAGGGCGCTTCACGGAGGAATTCTCCATGATGCAGGGCAGACCCGTCGAAGAGGCAAACAAGGACATCATTGCACTGCTTGCCGATAGCGGGGCGTTGGTGCATCAGGCCAAGATTCAGCATTCGTATCCCCACTGCTGGCGATGCAAGCAGCCGATCATCTTCAGAGCGACCCCGCAGTGGTTTATCTCTCTGGAGCGCGAGAATCTTCGGGAGCATTTGCTTGACGAAATCCACAAGGTGCAATGGATTCCGGCTGTTGGGATCGAGCGCATCTCCGGCATGGTTCAAAGACGTGTTGAATGGTGCATTTCGCGACAGCGGAATTGGGGTGTGCCCATTCCGGCGCTGTACTGCAAGGGTTGCGAGGAGCCGCTCTTGGATGCAGGCTTGATAGAGTTGCTGGCGTCTTTGGTCGAGAAGTGCGGTGTGGAGGTCTGGTTTGCCGAAACAGAGGAGGAAAAGGCCGCTGTTCAGCCTGAAGCCGACGCTTTGTCGAAGGCAATATCCTCTCTGAAGTGCGCCAAGTGCGGAAGCAATGAGTTCGAACGTGAGCACGATATTTTCGATGTCTGGCTCGAATCCGGAGCGAGTCATCAAGCCGTTGTCAGAGGGCGGCCGGAATTGGACTATCCAGTCGATCTCTATCTTGAGGGCAGCGATCAGCATCGAGGCTGGTTCCAGAGTTCCCTGACTACTGCGGTCGGGGCAGGTTACTCGGCGCCGTTCAAGACGGTACTGACACACGGTTTTGTCGTGGACGGTGAAGGTCGGAAGATGTCCAAGTCCATCGGAAATGTCATCGCACCTAAGGAAGTCATTGACAAATACGGTGCTGATGTACTTCGACTGTGGGTTGCATCCGAAGATTTTCGAGGTGATATCAAGATTTCGGATGAGATTCTCAAACGTCTTTCGGAATCCTATCGGAAGATTCGAAATACATTCCGATTTCTCCTTGGAAATCTTTGCGACCATGATCCAAAGCAGGCAGTCCCTGTGGCACAGCGGCTGGAACTGGATCAGTTTATTGTCACGCGACTTATTGGGCTTAAGCAGACCTGCCGAGATGCGTATGAGCAGTTTGAACTCCATCGGGTATTCCAACTCGTGAACAACTTCTGCGTTGTGGATCTAAGTGCGTTCTATCTCGATATCGTCAAGGATCGGCTCTATACATGGGGACATCGAAGCCTCGGAAGGCGTGCAGCACAGACAACTCTTGCCGAGATTGTCACGACAATGGTAAAACTCATCAGCCCGATTCTCTGCTTCACGGCGGAAGAAATCTGGCAGCACCTGCGCAAACTCAATCTCGTTGACCAGGAGAGCGTTCATTGTTCTCAGTACCACTCACTGGAAGCCTCCCCTGACACTTCGTTGGTCGAGCGTTGGGAATCCCTTCTGGTGGTTCGAAGCGATGTCTGTCGCGCACTGGAAGTCAAGCGCCGTGACGGGGTGATCGGCCATTCTCTGGACTCAAAAGTCGTTCTCCATGCGGCGGAGACCAGTCTTCTGAGTCTGATTCGTCACTACGCAGAAAACGTCCAATACGGAGATGATTTGACGTCTCTGTTCATCTGTTCTCAGGTGGAGGTGTCTGCAGAGCCGTTGACGGAATCGGATGCCGAAACCGCCGAGCACGTGCAGTCTCTGGCGATCCTGGCGCGTCGCGCTGACGGAGACAAGTGTCCTCGATGCTGGAAATACAGCACTCAGATTGGTCAAAGCGTAAAATATCCTGATATCTGCCCCTGGTGCGCTCAGGCATTGGAGGAATCCTTATAGTGCAGACTGATCCCAAACCGTGCCAGTGTGGTTGTCAGCAGGATGGGGATCCCTCTGGTTCGCATTCCGACTGTTGCTGTCTTGCCTTGGGTCGAAGAGGATGGATTCTGTTGTTGGGATTTCTCCTGTTCGTTTTCGTGCTGGATAGAGTCACAAAGATCTGGGCTTCCGAATGGCTCTACTTCCATGGGGCGGTCTCTGTCATCCCAGGTCTGTTTTCGCTTCGATATGCCCGAAATACAGGCATCGCGTTCGGGCTGTTGTCCCATTACGGCACGTTGGTGCAATGGCTTTCGCCATTTGTTTTTGTGGCGTTGGTGTTCTTCTTTATTAAGTCGGTTCACTTTCGGGGGCTTTTCCCCAATTGGCGGGCGGTTGCCATTGGGATGGTTGTCGGGGGGGCTTTGGGCAACCTCTATGATCGTGTCGTATTTCAGTACGTCATAGACTTTCTGGATGTCTATGTCGGCAGTTATCACTGGCCAACATTCAACGTCGCGGACTCGTTTATCTGCATCGGTGTCGGTATTCTTCTCATTCTCGCCTACCAAACTGAGAAGATAACTGTTCCGTCGGCAACCGACACCCACTGACAGTCATCCTGTGAACGACCCTGCCTGACCGAAATTGACAGTTTCACAGGCGGCGTTGTACTCTCAATCCTGTGTCGTCTTTCTAGTGCTCTTGAGATGAAGGTTGCTCATCTCTTTCGTACAAAGCGACGGGATACAGAAAGGGAAATCCATGACAAGTGAGAGAACACGAATAATGCGAGAGAAGGTCTCTGCCGCTTTATTGTGCCTGGCTATTGCATTTGTGCTACCAGACGCCTTTGCGGGTGAAGTGATACGCCTCAACGCCTCTGTTTTTGACCCGCTTGAACAAAGGCCTGAGACATCAAGCACCTTTGCAGTACCCAAAGCATTCCATGAGAAGAATCAACTCTGGTTGGTTCAGTTTCATCAGTCTCCAACAGCAGAGGATATCAAGGTTCTTGAAGGAAACGGCATCTCGGTGTTGGGGTACATTCCTGATGACGTCTATCTGGTTCTGTCCTCGGTCGGAATGCCGGAAATCGGCGATGCGCGTGTGCGTTGGGTGGGTGCCTATCAGCCGGCGTTCAAAATGCAGTCGGAACTTGCGAAAGCCCTTGAAACCGATTATGCGACTGAATCCGATACCACAGGTGACAGAGCCTCGGTGGTGATTCAAGTTCCCCGCTATGCCGACTATGAGAAGAAGATCAGGCCGGTGATCGAAGCAGCGGGTGGAACCGTCTCTCGTGATCATGGCGTTGGGAAATTCGTCAATGTACGAGCCGAGATTCCCCTCAATCAGATTCCCGCTGTGGCATCTGAGCCGTATGTGATCTGGATCGAGAAGGAACCGGAGAGACAACTCAAGGGGGAACGAGCCTGCCTGATTAACACGGGTGAGTTCTCCTCAGGATTCGCCTGTCCAACGCAGTCCGGTTACGCTCAATGGTTGAATCAGTATGCGGTAAACGGATTCGGCATCATTGCCCATATTGCCGATGATGGCTTGGATCGAGGTATTGACACCAACCAGCCAGGAACTGCGCATCCGGATATTCTTGGGCGTATTGCGAAGGCCGAGAATCTGACGACTGATCCGAGTGGCGACAGTCGCGGGGGGCACGGGCAGATCAACTGCGGAATCATCATGGGCAATGCGACACTGGGAGCCAAAGACAAGGACGGATTCCTTCTGGGCATGGGAATGGCACCTTCAGCCTGGATTTATTCATCAAAAATCTTCCGCAACAGTGGAGCATTCAGCATGAGCAAGAGTTTCTCTGAAATGCTTGACGCCGCGCGGCAGACCGGTGCCGTTGTCAGTTCCAACAGTTGGGGTGCCGACATTCAGGGAGTCTATAATACCGACTCTCAGGAATATGATTACCTGGTGCGAGATGCTGCCAATGGCGTTGTCGGAAACCAAGGGATGACCTGCGTATTCGCCGCGGGCAATGACGGAGCCCGCAGCACAAGCACCAACCCGCATGGATACCAGACGCTGGATGCCCCTGCCTCCGCAAAGAATGTCATTGCAGTGGGTGCCAGTGAGAACTGTGATGCGGATGGCGTGGATGCCTGTGGGCATGGCCCCGATTCCGCGGACAACACCAATCATCTCACCTCATTCACTTCCAGAGGCCCTGCAGCAGATGGCCGACTCGGGGTGACACTGGTCGCTCCTGGAACACACATCAATGGGCCGGCTTCGACCGGATCGGATTTCGACGGCAGTTCTGTCTGCGGCTTCTGGCCAACAAATCAGTCGTACTATGTTCGAAGCACAGGTACCAGCCACTCGACACCCCTTGTTACGGGCGCGGCTGTTCTGTTCTACGACAAGTACATGCAGCAGTCTGCATCCGAGCCCAGTCCGGCGTTGGTCAAAGCGGCGTTAGTCAATGGTTGCTCCGACATGCAGGGCGGTCTGGACTCGCTTTCCTTTCATACGATCAGTCCGATCCCCGACCCCAAGCAGGGGTGGGGAAGACTCAATATGAAGAATGTCCTTTCGGATGAGATCAAGCGTATCTATCAGGATCAGCAGGTGGTCTTTGTCTCAACAGGTGAGTCCTATACGATTCGTGTCAGCCCCGTGAATCCTGCTGAGCCACTCAAGATCAGTCTGGCATGGACGGACGCCCCAGCCATGACCACTGCAGCAGTCACGTTGAACAACGATCTGGATCTGACGGTGCAACAGGGCTCTGATCTTTGGCTCGGAAATGTCTTTCAGGGAGGAAGGTCGGTTCAAGGAGGAGTGGCGGACAGCCTCAACAATTTGGAGTGTGTCTACATTCAGAATCCTTCCGGTCGCTATGAGGTTACGGTCACGGCGGCAAAACTGGTTGCAGACGGCGTCCCAGGAAATGG
>JAKQFZ010001240.1 GCA_029558215.1 Candidatus Omnitrophota bacterium | reverse complement strand
CCACATCCTGCCATCGGGACTGTAGGAGAACAGGTATCTTGTTCCCTTCTTCTCGATCTGCAGAAAGACTTCTGGCAGCAGTTCGTTCGGAATGAGAAAGGCATCATAGACGCCGTTGAGTTCGCAGCCGATCTCCAGGTTCTGACCGTTGGCGTAGAGGGATGAGAATCGAATGTAGTTGTTGCAGTCCTGCCAGATCATCAGAAACGCCTGCTCATGGTTTTCCAAAGGTGTGAAGTTGACCTTGGTTCGGATTCGGAAATCCTTATGTGGGGCGTACTGAAGAAAGATATTCGCGGCGTCACTTCGTTCCCGATGGGTGTCTCCTTCCACCGTCTCGATGATGAGATTCCCGTCATTCAGCCGCCATTTGCCAGGCTCGTGGAAGTAGATTGACCAGCGTGTCCAATCCAAGTCTGAAGACTCGAAATCATCCGAGCGTCCGACTCGCATCGGCACGCTTCCAGAGGGAAGCGGCTGTGGATTCAGCGAAGGAATCCCATTTGCCAGTTGCAGCCGATCCGGTTGGTCTCCGTTGGGAACGAACTCCAGACGGTCTATGGCAAGTTGACGATGCCCGCCACCGGCAAATGACAAATGCGTGTGATAGGCGATGAAGAGTTCCCTGCCATCCGGAGAGTTGACCAGACAGTTATGTCCGGGTCCGGAGACCTCATGCGTTCGAGTCAGAATGGGATTTCGATCAAACTTCGTCCACGGTCCCATGGGAGAAGGTGCTGTGGCGTAGCAGACCCCGTAAAGAGACGAGCTAAAGCCATTTCGCGAATAGGTCATGTAATAGGTGTCTCGATGCTTGACAATGAAGGGCGCTTCCACCCATCCAAAGTCGTAAGGCTGATCCGGACTGAAGACCATCGTGAGTTCCGTATCCAGAGAGAGAAGGTCTTCGCTGAGCCGTGCAGACCAGATGGCGCCAGGACCGTTTCCCATACGACACACGTAGAAGTAGTGTCGCCCGCTCGTCTCATCGAAATACACATGAGCATCAATGTAACTGCTGGCGTCTTTGATCAGGGGTGCGGATGCGTCCTCAAAGGGACCTTTAGGTGAGTCCGAGACTGCCACGCAGACGGAGTGCCTCTTTTCGACGGGGGAATAAGCACTGTAGAACAAATAGTACTGATCCTTGGAACGGATGACCTCCGGTGCCCAGAAATCCCACTGTCCCCATGAGTCACGATTCTTGTCAAAGCAGAAACCCTCTCGTCGCCAATGGACAAGATCTTTGGACGAAAAGGCTTCATAGCCTCTTCCGCCGTGACGGGTTCCATAGACATAGTACGTGTCACCATCCTTGAGAATCTGGGGATCAGCAACAGGAACATCCAGCGGATTGCAGTACTCTTTGACTTTGCCGAACCCAAATGCTGAAGCATCTATGGCACACGACGTCAGAATGAGCAGAATGACTACAAAACGATACCGATTCATGAAATGACCTCCCTGTGTCGTATCTCAGAACACCTCTGCGCTGATCAGAAAATGCCACAATCTGGAATGTTTTCCAATCAAAAACCATCCTGCTGCGGATCGGTGATTTGACATATCGGCTTCTCCGCATCTACCATCACAAGACCGTAAGAGATCAATGGACAGCGGATCTGAAGCCCCTGCCGATAGAAGCATCCGCAGGTTTTCTCTGAGGGGAGGTGTCGGAATGTCCAATCCTCAGAGAAACAGGAAAATCCGCAAGTCTCCGTTGAATGTCATTCAAGACAGAGACTGTTTGAGGAGTTGTTCATGGAACTGTTTCAGAGTGGTAACGGCAGACAATCGCGCTGGGTGAGTTTTGAGAATCCCACAGGTGCCAGGGGTGCAGCGGCACAGGAAAACAAGGGAGCCAAGGGGCATGCCTTCGATCATCTGGAGCAGGGAGAGACCAAAACGTTGCTGGACGTTCAGGGGAGTGGCATGGTTCGGCGGATGTGGTTTACCATCGGACCGAGAAATCCCCAGATTCTGCGCGGGCTGCGTCTCGAGATGTGGTGGGATGGTGCAGCAACTCCTGCGGTCACTGTGCCGTTTGGTGATTTTTTCGGCTTCCTCATGGGCGCCGTGCCACCGCCTTTTGAGAATGCACTGTTCGCTTCTCCTGAGGCGAAATCATACGTCTGTTACATCCCGATGCCGTTTCGGAGCGCCGCCCGCATCACGCTCACCAACGACTCCCCCGACCGGCTGGCGCATCTGTTCTATGATATCGAGTTGACGATGGACGAACAGCACGGCGATGACGTCCTTTACTTTCACTCCAGCTGGCGACGCGAGCGGATGACAAAATGCGGTAAGGATTTCCAGATTCTGCCCAAGGTCAAGGGGGTCGGACGCTTTGTGGGTTCCCACATGGGAATGATGACCAACCCGATTCTCAAAGGATGGTGGGGCGAAGGAGAGATCAAAATCTACCTCGACGGCGACCGCGAATTTCCGTCACTGGTAAACACAGGTACCGAGGATTACATCAGCACTGGTTGGGGGCAGGGGGTGTTCATCAACCGCTACCATGGCTCGTTCGTTGCGGATGGTGACAAGAAGCGCTGGACCTTCTATCGCTACCATGTTCCCGATCCGGTTTTCTTCTACGAAGACTGCGTTGTGACGATGCAACAGATCGGTGGCACGATGAAGGCGGAAGTCGCGCAGATGATGCGTGAAGGAAAGCCCATTCAGCCGATCAGTCTCGATTCCTCGGATCATCGGGAGTTCTACAAGTTTCTCGAAATGCAGAATGTGAATCTCGAAGATGATTCTCTCCCTGATGGGTGGGTCAACTTCTATCGCGAGGATGACTGGTGTGCCACGGCGTTCTTCTATCTCAACAAGCCGGAGAACGGTCTTCCTGCGTTGGCAGACTATGCCGAGCGCGTGGCGTACATCTCTGACAAACCCGAAGGCGCACCCCAGTCCAACGAGGCGATCAACGTGTAAAGGCAAATGCTATTAGAGAGATTCTTCACTTCGCCTTGCTCCGTTCAGAATGACGGACTATGCGACTGGGACCTATCACAGATGCCTATTGCGTGAAATGATCGCGTTCCGCACGAACGCCAGGATCACAAATAGAACACAACCGATTCCAAACACGTCGCCGAAACGGCGGTAGAAGCTGCTCAGCTCGGGCACCGGAACGCTTCGACAGTCCACCCAAGGTTGCTCAAACGGAGATGTTTCTCCCTGGATTTCACCTGCGGCTGAGACATAAGCTGAAACGCCGGTATTGGTCGCACGCACCATGGGAACCCTGGTTTCGATGCACCGATAGATCCCCAAAGCAAGGTGCTGTTCGGTCTGACCTATGTCCTGATACCAGCCATCGTTCGCGGAATTGATAATCAGCCTCGCGCCCTCACGGACAAACCGCCTTGCCAGATTCGGATAGAGAATTTCGAAACACACCTGAGCCGCCATTCGAACGTCCTTGAGCGTCCATATCTGGAACTCTCTTCCGGGCTGCGTGTTCAGATTGGGGTTGGCATTCTGGAAGACACGCTTGAGGACAGGAAACACGTTAGAGAATGGGATGTATTCCCCAAACGGCACGAGTTTGTGTTTGAAATGCTCTCCCAACGGCGCGCCATCGGATCCAAGCAGGAGAGCACTTCTGCGAAGAACATATCCACCTGATGTCTGTTCGATGTCCACATTGTCAACAACGATCGGAGAGCCGACTTCCTGGGCGACTTGCAGATAGGCGTTCTTGAGCATGGGGTTCACATCCCGATGATAGCTCATCGGTCCCGTTCCTTCAGGGAACACAATCAGATCGGGCTGGATTTCGTTCGCCGTTTGCTTTCCAAGTGTGTAGACGGTATCGGAGATCTCCTGCATCAGACGAGTGTCGTCCTTGATGATGTGGTACGGCGAATTGGGCTGGACGATTGCCACCGCGATTCGTTTTGTGTTCGGGTCCTTCTCAGCCGATCGAATCTGACGTATTCGAAACTCACCGTAAGACAAACAGAGAGCAAGCACCCCTGCCCCAATCAGCACAGATTGCCACGGGAAGGCATCCCGTCGCTTTCTGAGAAAGCTCCAGAGATCGAGAATCACAACATTCACGAGTATCGTCACAAAGGACAAACCCGGTATTCCCAAAATGTCCGTCATCTGAATGTATCGAGTCAGTCCCGTCAGCCCAATTCCAAGATTCCACGGATACAATTCAATGCGCCCCAGCTCCAGAGCCGCGAAAGAGATCGGCAGAAATAGCAGATTGGGCAGATGGAGGCGTCGCTCATTCAGGTGATAGAGAAGAGCGAAGGAAGGATACTTCCAGAACATCGAAACG
>JAKQFZ010000984.1 GCA_029558215.1 Candidatus Omnitrophota bacterium | reverse complement strand
CCTTCTTTAAGAACGGCGCGAATCCGTCCGGCGTGCTTTCCATGCCCGGGACGGTAAAGGATCCGGAGAAGATCCGCTCCTCTTGGGAAGCGGGCTTCGGAGGAAGCCACAAGGCCAACAAGGTCGCGATCTTAGAGGAGGGCATGACTTATACCCCGATCTCCATCTCGCCCGAACAGGCGCAGTTTCTGGAGACTCGGAAATTCCAGCTGGATGAGATCGCAAGGATCTTCCGGATTCCACCCCACCTCATCGGTGATCTGGAGCATGCAACCTTCTCAAACATTGAGGAGCAGTCACTGGAATTTGTCACTTATACGCTGGAGCCGTGGCTCGTCCGCTGGGAACAGTCGATGCAGCGCTCTCTCCTGCTTCCGCAGGAAAAGGAAAACTACTTCATCCGCTTCAACGTGGACGGCCTGCTTCGAGGAGATTACGGCAGCCGGATGAGCGGCTACGCCACCGGCATTCAGAACGGCATCTACTCCATCAATGATGTGAGAGAGCTTGAAAACATGGACCTGCTTTCTGATGAGGAAGGCGGCAACCTTCACGTCCTGAACGGAAATGTTGTAAAACTCGCTGACGCAGGATCCGCGTATGAGAAGAATACAGAATCAGAAAATAAGGAGGACTCAGATGAATCCACAGAAGAAGTTCTGGAAATGGGTAAGAAACAAAACGCCCGTACCGGAAAATCCAAGCGAAACAACTGAATCAAGAACCTTGTTCTTAAACGGAACAATCGCTGAAGAGTCGTGGTTTGACGATGACGTCACCCCGGCTCTTTTTCGTTCCGATCTTGAGAACGGAACCGGCGACATCACCGTCTGGGTAAACAGCCCCGGAGGCGACTGCTTCGCGGCAGCTCAGATCTACAACATGCTCCGTGACTACAAGGGAAAGGTCACCGTCAAGGTAGACGGTCTTGCTGCATCGGCAGCGTCCGTCATTGCAATGGCAGGCGATACGGTTCTCGTCTCTCCTGTCTCGATGATCATGATCCATAACCCGAGCACTGTTGCGATGGGTGACACAGCAGAAATGCAGAGAGCCATCCAGATGCTCTCCGAGGTGAAGGATTCCATCATCAATGCCTATCAGGCAAAGACCGGTCT
>JAKQFZ010000978.1 GCA_029558215.1 Candidatus Omnitrophota bacterium | reverse complement strand
GGCATGTGTAGAGGCAAGGTCATTGAGTCTTCAATGGCTATGACTCGTACTGCTCCACGCTTCGTGACTTTGAGGCAGAAATGGTATCCCGAGGGAATCAAGATTGTGCCTCGTGATATTCGACTCACGCCTCGTCTCTGTGCTCACTGGCACGTCCAAGACGGACAGAATCGTCAGAACAAACGAGAGGCTGCTCTCAACACAAACTCGTTCACAAAAGACGATGTTGAGTTTCTCGTCGAGCGTTTGCGACTCGATGTTGGAATCAAGTCACATTGTCGTCGGAAATCATCCAACAAAGATCAGTGGGTGATCATCTTCGGCAACCAGTATGGTGACGAGGGTTACTTCCAGTTCCTTGACCTCGTGCGACCTCACATCCCTTGGGAGTGTTTCCAGTACAAAGCAAACATTGCTCTGGCCCTCAAGAAGAGTCCACGCCATACCGGCCCGAAACTGAATATGAACAAGGCCCGAGAAATTCGGGCCTTGTATGCAACCGGGAAGTATACTCAACGTATCGTTGGGGATATGTTTGGAGTTACATCTGGAATCGTTTCTCAGATCGTCAACCACATTATTCATGCGGAATCATGACAATGTTAGTTTGGGGGTTATTTTCACTGTCCCCCCACCATCAGGAATCAAAAACGGAGCGCCGTTGAATCTCTCCAGCCAGAGCAACTGGTTGGATTCGTTTGTTACATAGTAGCCATACGACGTTGCCGTTGTCGTGAACGTGAAAGTGCGTTCGCTGAAGATGGCCGTCGTGACACCGCTAGACTGTGTTGTAGTCCAGTTGGCGGAAGTAAGAGTGATCGGGGCATATCCTGTCGAACCGCCCACCTGAGTCAGATCGCCAATTACCGTGGAATCCGAGGGTGTGTGGTCGTTCGAGTAAAGATGCAGCACGGGATTGTCGGCATCAACCATGCCGACAATGTACTGCAACATCAAGATTTCTCCCATTTGATCGGGACAAACAAGTGCCATTCTGAAATCTCCTGAATTGGGGTTCTCCTCATATATA
>JAKQFZ010000943.1 GCA_029558215.1 Candidatus Omnitrophota bacterium | reverse complement strand
CGAGGCTCTCCAGTGAGGTAAACCCGTGATCATGCAAACGCAAAGACCATTGCCGGCCAATCCCCTTGACGAACGTCATTGCAGCTGCGTCAGGAGGAAGTTGAGTCTGCAGCATTTGTCTCAAAAGCTCAATGCGCAAGGTCCCCATGGACAGCGTGGTGGTATCATCTTCTGGCTGATCATCCGCTGCTGTATCAAGGATTCTGCTGACACTCGCGGTAGCTAGTAGCAGCCGGTCAAATGATTCCCGCAGCTGGTATACTTCAAAGGGATAGATTCCAAATTCTTTCGCGACATCTTGTTCGTGCTTCGGCGTACATGTTGCCAAAAGCACTGCTGCAGCTTTCAGCGAGGAGAGGAGCCGTTTACCTGTGGTATCACCCACGACTGTCTCGAAATCAGGCATTCTGCTTGCGATGTAGGATCTATGATTACTGATTTGTTGGGCAAGCACCGGAAGCTCTTCATAATCCACGGGAATAATGGGTTCACAATCGGGTGCAAGCCCCAAGGCAAACAAAACATCGAAATGGGTGAAATTGGGGAGTTGTTCAAGCAACGATCGGATCTTGAGCACAGTCTGTGGCTGCAGCATATGCCTTGTAGCAATTCGCCCAAGTGGTGTAGCCTTGTATCGAACACGCGCACTGCCGTCTTCAAGCTGGACGATCTCTTCCCGGATCATCTCTCCTTCAATCATTTCCGCAACCATCTGCTTGACAGGAAGAGTCTTTCCCTGGAATCCTGCCAGGGTGCTCTGAAATACTCTTTCGAGTTGTTTTTCTGTACGACTCAGCCCGGCCCCTACTTCGGCGATGATCTGTTCGGCAAGACAAGCTGGCTCAGAGAGAACGGATTCGATGCGCTCAAAACGACCTCGTTGATAGGAATCGACCGCTCGGTCCCATGTTGGTGCCAGGAGGACTACTTCACCACTCGGATCAAGGCCGGGTCTCCCGGCACGGCCAGCACGCTGCCAGACTGTATTCACCGGGAGCGCTGTGAATTGTGTCCCGTTAAAAACCTGGAGATCATAAAGAACAACCTGACGAACCGGCATGTTGATCCCCATCTCCAGTGTTGAAGTGGCTATCAGTGCATCGAGTTCGGATGAGCGAAAAGACTGCTCGGCTGAGCTTCGTTCAGTCTTCGTAAGTCCTGCGTGATGATGCGCAGCGCGCAAGCCGTTTTGCTGTAAGTAATCGGCAAGAGCTTCACTTCTTCTCCTGCTTTGAACGAAGACCAGGCTTCGTCCTCCATGCTCTCGGATTCGGAGTACTTCGTCGTGCAGGATTTTCGGTTTGTCCTCGGCTTTGCGATATCGTCGGATATGCCATTCGAGTGGAATGGCCCGCCAGTCGGATCCATATTCGATGCCGTTGAGCCATCCCGCCAGTTCCTCTCGATTCCCGAGTGTTGCCGTAAGAAAGAGAATGCGAGAGAGGGGATTCAACCGTCGGAATCGGCTGATCGCTCCTTCTAGCCTGGCGCCCCGCATCCCGTCTCCGAGGAGATGGGCCTCATCGACGAT